>CACWGK010000096.1 GCA_902760415.1 uncultured Lachnospiraceae bacterium | reverse complement strand
ATCCAGAATATAGCTTTAATGAACCATCCCATGATTCTTAATGGTAAAATGAATAACTCAAAGAATAACTTAAACATAACCTCAGCTCCTCTATAAAATGTTGTCTATCAAATGTTGTCTATCAAACATTTAGTTTTATTTATAGTTTTAAATCACTTAGTTACTTAATTTCTTGGTTACTTAGTTACTTGGTTACTTATAGTCTACTGCAACGGGTGGTCGATAAAAAGTACAGCGGTGTTCTTCCAATTTTTATATTCTTGTTGATTTCTCATCTTATATGCTCCCTCCGCCCGCTACCTCACCGTATACCACTACACACCCTAGCTTCCTTGGCTCATACCACCACATAAACTAGCTTCCTCGGCTTATACGATAATTTCACAGGCGGAGTCACCCGTTTACTCTCTTTTCACCCTGATTTCACCGAGTTATGTAAACTATTTTTTGTCCCTGTCGGCTTATACGATAATTCCACAAGCGGAGTCACCCGTGATACTTCAAACTACGGGTGACTCCGTTCTTCAATCTCTTCATATAGCCGCCATCATCCCTCAATCTATCCAAAAAGCAAGAAAAATAGCCTGTTAGTTTTCCTTAACGGGTGACTACTCTCGTCAATCTCTTCATATAGCCGAAATCTCCAACATTTCTATATTGTCACGAATAACTAATCGATCATATCTTGGTAACACCTACCTCTTCTTCTACAATATCTTCAACATATTTATCTACAATAGCTTCATTATATTTATCTACAATAGCTTCATTATATTTATCTTCAACAACATAAAAAAAGATATTATATATACAACAACTTCAAAATAAATATATTGACTTTCATTTTTGTGTGTGATATTATTATTTTGTTATTATCATTATGATAATAACTAGAGGGTTGATAAACCAAAAAAATCAAAGTAAAATAATAAGAATGTGAGGGAGATTTAAATTATGAGCATTGGAATGATTATCGTAGGATTACTGTTACTATTTTTTCATCTAATAACGATTTATGTTTTATTCAACAGTTTCAGAAAATTAATAGTATGTACGGTAAAAACATGTGGCAGAGTAGTGTCGGTAACATCTGAAGAGAAGAGACACGAAGATTCTAAAACTGGTAAGACAACATATTATACAGAGTATACAGTTCAATATGAATACGAATATAACGGTCAGAGGTATCTTGATAAAATGTATTATAACGACCATTGCATATACTCTAACGGTGATAGTTTTGATATAAAGATAAATCCACGCAAGCCGGAAGACGTTTTTATGAGGAAGGATATAAAAACTATAGTTATCCTAATTCTCTTTTTAGGTCTTTTGGGATTTTTTGATCTTATGTATATAGGTATTCTTTATTAAAATAAAAGGAGTCACACAGAATCTTCATCTACGGGTGACTCCCTTCTTACTTTTCTCCATATAGCCGAACCAAGCTTTCTCAGCATGCTTTAATACTCGATTTTTCTTGCTTAAAACATACAAACGGGTGACTACTCTCTACAATCTCTTCATATAGCCGAAATCTCTAGCATTTCTATATTACCACGAATAACTAAGCGATCATTTCATGGTAACACCTACCTCTTCTTCTACAATAACTTCAATATAATTATCACAACAACATAAAAGCTTCATTATGCTTCATGCGCTGAGTATAAGTTTAGTTGCGCTCTGCATCTGAAGGATAATTGCGTGATTGTAATTCATCTCAATCTGCTTCATGGCCTTGTACTCAGCCTTTTGCTTCTTAGTTCTTCTTGGCATCTCCTCCACCTTCTCAATCAAACTCAGTCGGTATTCATCATGTCGCATTATGTAAACCAAAAGTCCAAAGATATTAGTTCCATTCCTCATATCCCTCTGGAAATGATAATCCGCGTCAATGTAAGTTTCCGGATTTACATCACTTGGAATACTGTTACCATGATGGAGAGCAAAGCTCTGCCACTCAGGAAGATAAGTGATCTTCCAGTAGGCTATATCAGTGACAACAATCAAAGCATCACCTATAAGTTTATAAACCATGTTGTTTTCAGAAGCATAACTCTCAATCCTTGAAAGCTCAGCCTGAAATCTACTCTTCATATCATCTCTTACTTCAACACCCATAATACAACCTCCTTATCTTTTTCTTCTCTTTCTTTGATGAATTATCCCTTTTACTTCTCCTTGTTTCTTTGTTCTGCTTGCTTCTTTTATTCTGCTTGCTTCCTTTATTCTGTTTATTTTCTTTTATTCTGCCGGTCCGCACCGCTTATGTAATTTTTTAGTTATATCAAGCATAACAAACAAGGTGTGTCATAATCTGCCCAACTGAAACTTAGAAAAAAGTATATATAATATTTTTTGCTGACCTTCTCGAATTCATCAAATTTGAAGAAATCGAAGGGGTCAGCAAATTTTGTTATATATATTTTTTTACAAGCCAGCGCCATTGCAGGTGCCAGCCATTGCTAGCACCTGCAACAACCTGCTAAGATAGCTTGTTGGGCGGCTATATGAGAGTTAGGGGAGGTGGAGTCACCCGTTTTTCAGAAAATTGGACACTTTTTTCTGCTTTATGTAAACTAAATTGAAGGTATTTCGGCTTATAGCGAGAAAAAAAAGAAGAAGTCACCCGTCATTTGGACTTTAACGGGTGACTCCTTCCATAAATTATCTTATATAGCCGAAACTCTCTTTTTTCTTCTCTTTTTTTGGGGGGTTCCAGGTTTTTCTTTTCTTTTTTTCTAGTTTCCTGGTTTTATCGATTTTTATCAAGTTTCCTGGTTTTTCTTCTCTTTTTACAGAGATGATAGGGCTTCCGGGAAGTTGGATTTCGGGCTTGTCGAGATCCTCCTGGATGCTTGGTTTCGGGCTTGTCGAGATCTTCCAGGATGCTTGGTTTCGGGCTTATCGAGGGGCCGGAGAGTTAGGTCTCGGGCTTGTCGAGGGGTTCTGGTGTCCAGTTCTTGCCGTCCCAGCCGTATGCGCTGTCGACGGGGGCCTCGAGGTATGCCAAAATATCTGGGCGAAGGTTGCAGATTGTATTTACGTCAAGGACTTCGATGTTCTCTTGGTTGTCAATATATTTGTCTGACTCATCGCCGTGAAGGAATCTCCATCCTGAGTCTGGAGTATCTTTCATTGGGATGTCTCTGTACATGTAGCCTATGCCGTCGGATAGTGCAAGCTTGGATACGATACAGCCTGGATTTCCTGGATAGACTTGCGCCCACTCTCTTTCTTCTGGGCGGTACCATGCGTAGTGTGACCATGGTGCGCCGTCTTCGAAGAGGTTTGAGACGATTGTCTTCTGTATTTCGAGGAACTGATCAAGGCCGTCTGGTCCATTTCCTTCTACCATGAAGTAGAGCGCTCCGAAGAGCAGTGACTCTGCGTATTCTTTGAAGGAATGATAGAATACTTGAACTTTCTTTACGAAATGATCTACGATTTCTTCGTAATCTTTGTCGGTGATGATGCCGCACGCTCTTGCTACTCGGCAAAGGCCGATGTATTCATTTATATCCCAAGCGTAGATTCCGCGCTCTTGCACAATTGGGTAGAAGGTTTCTGCCTTCTGCATTGATTCGTTGAAGATTTCTTGGACATTTTCGTCCAGGGTGTTTACGTTGAAGAGGGGGGCGCCTTTCCAAAATGTCATGAACTGCTCGTAGTGTACGCTGCTACGGAACTGCACTCGCTGAAAGTCGAGGAGGCTTTCTTTGGAGTATACGTGGAACATTTGATTCAGGAAGTTCTTGGTTGTCTCAGCTTCTTCGTCGTTACATTTGTATTCTCCGTCCTCGTTCATGCGAACTGGGATTCCCGGGATTTTTCTTGCTGACGCTGGCGCTGACAGGAGTCGTGTGAACTGAACTCTTGTCGGTTGAACTGCGTCCTCTCTCTCGTCAGGAAGTTTTCTTAGAAACTCCTTTATCGCATCTACTTGCTTCTTTATTGTATTTAACTCTTTCTTAGTCATACTCATATATTTATCTCCATTACTCTCATCGTATGATTTTTACATCGCATATTTTTTTTATCGCATGATTTTCTCATCGCATGATTTTCTCATCGCATGTTTTTACTACATCTGAGACTATATGTTCAGGTATATGTTTGATTATTCACTTCATATAAAACTATATGTTCAGGTATATATTTGAATATTCGCTTCATATAAAGCTATATGTTCAGGCATATATTTGAATATTCATCTCATATAAAGCTATATGTTCAGGTATATGTTTGATTATTCACTTCATATAAAGCTATATGTTCAGTTTTTTATGTATCTATACTCAGATTCTTATGTAGCTATATTCAGATTCTTGTCGGGCTAAGCTTTGACGGCCCAGCGCATTTTGGTGGATTTACTTCTTGGATTTAGGCGGCACTCTTCCGCGGATGGTCTGATGACTTCGGTGGAAATATCGCTGAAGACTCCTGCTCTCAATAGCTCTTTGAAGGCTTTTTTAACGAGGCGGTCTTCTCCGGAGTGGAATGTTAGTATTGCTACTCTTCCGCCTGACTTTAGCACATTGGGGAGCTTCTCCAGGAATGAGTAGAGGACTTCGAACTCGCTATTTACGTCTATTCGAAGGGCCTGAAATACGCGGGCGCAGCTTTTCTTCACGGCTTGTTCTTTATCGTCTTTTGGAAGTTTCCACAGTGCATCTTCTATGGCCTGTCTTAGTTCGGTAGTGGTATTCATTGGCTTACCTTTCCTCATAAGACTAAAGACTTTGTCAGCTATTTCTTCCGCATATGGCTCGTCTGAATTCTCTATGAGCATTCCTACGAACTCATCTCGCGTGATACTATGAAGTCTTTCTGCTGCAGATTCTCCATGCTCTGGATCGAGTCTTAGGTCGAGAGGACCATCTATCTTGTAGGAGAAGCCTCGCTCTGGATTATCTATCTGCATAGATGAGACGCCTAGATCTGCCAATACGAAGTCAAACTGTCCGGCCTCTTCTGCTACCTTATCAATATTTGCGAAGTTGATAAGTCGGAACTTAAAATGTTCTTCGCCGTAGCCTGCATTTCGGAGTCTTTCTACTGTCTTTGCGGACTCGATAGGGTCTACATCTAGTCCATAGATGCAGCCGTCGCCCTGCAGACATTCCAGCATCTTTCTTGTATGTCCGCCGTAGCCAAGGGTACAATCCAGACCGGTTTGTCCAGGTTGAATCTTAAGGAAGTCCAGTATCTCCTGAACCATAATGGATATATGCATTCCGGCAGGTGTGGAACCTTTTGCTATGACGTGCTCGACGATATCCTGATATTTCTCAGGACTATGCTCCTTGTACTTTTCTTCAAACTTCCTCGGATACTTTCCTGAGTAATGTACCCTTCTCTTATGTTTCTTTTCTTCTGTACTCATTTATTAACCATCCTTGCTTTTTATAGTCTATCGAAGAGTTCACACCTCTTCGACAAACATTCCCGTAAGCTTTGGGACATTAAATCTATTCATGAAAAGATCGCATTTGCATAAAAATGCGTAGAACACATGTCTGCCACTGCCTGACATAGATTCGTAATTACCTTGTCCCTTTGCCAGAATCACATCCGCTTCATCCAGCGCATTTCTTGCTTCCTCCGGCATCATATCATAGATGGTGCCAGCCACTGCTGTTCCGTTACTGATGATGTCCGCAACTTCTCCGAGTCCCGCATAGCTGGCGTCCTCCATAGTTGCATCATTTAGAACTTCCTTGCCACGTACGAGGGCCTTAACCTTTATATTTGGGAATCTCTTCTTCAGCTGCTCCAGCATCAATTTGTCTAATACCACCTCTCCGCAGTTGTCGCAAATGAGCAGAAATGAGCTCGCCCCTTCGCATGCATTTAAGAATGACTCGTAAACTGATGCATCTCTCTCCTGCATCGAAGTATCTTTGAAGAGATTCATAAACTCCTTTTGATCAACGTGATCCATAGCTCCGAAATCTATATAATTTCCGATTCTGGAAATGATAAGTGCCTTCGCCAGTGGGTCGGAAGACGCTTCAATCTCCTGTCGAAGATCATCCTCCATACTAAGAACCAGGTCATTATACTTTTTCTTGATATCCTTATAATCAGCTACCTTACCGAATAACTCTTCATGCAGTTTATTAAATTGGTAGACCATAAATGGACTGGTATCTTCAGCCCTTCGGTTATCCAGTAGCTCCTTTATCTTAGCTAGATATTCTTTGTTGTCAGTTCTGCTTTGCTGTCTATCATACAGACATTTAGCGCAGCTTTCAGATATCATCCCTTATACCTCAACTATCTCATTTCTTTATCATAAACCGATGTCGGATCAGATAACGATATCTATATGATAACATACTTTGATACTGTGAAAAATGAAAATGATTGTATCGATGGAAGATTTCCACCTGATACAATCATTTTAAATCGTAATTATTCTTATGTAGTAAAAAGGATACCTATATTAGGTGTTAACTGTACTTGCTGAAGTAGTACAGATTATTATACACATCATCAGCGCAATTTCCTCGGCGATTACCATCGCAACAGTACTGTTAATTGCTGAGCTGCCCAAGTGATTATCTCTTGCACCATAATCGTCTCCAACAAGCATTGCTGAGAACATGAGTCTCTGCTTATTATCGAGCGTCCAACCACTGAAGCCCTTGCTATCCTTCAGATAATTATTAACTTCAATTATTTCATTTATAAGAGTATCATTATCCACGCCCAAGTCGATAAGCAAACCAAGGGAAGCAAACTCATTATACTCTTTGCCCCATCTAATGCCATGCGCCAGAATTGAATTATATAGTTCTGTTACTTTGTCACACTTATTAGTAATGTCTCCATTAGAAAGAGCAAGTATCTCGCCAAGGCCCTGATACTCATTATCTCCTATATTAAGCTTAACATTTCTCCTCATATAAGAGTAGCAATCCTCAATCTCATTTACGATCTCGTCTACACTCTTGTCTGTCATGGCCAGAAGGATTACAAATACGATATCCTCTGATGAAGTAAGAAATGGGTGTTTTTTGTTCATCTTGTTATATACATCCCAAAACTTCTTTGCGAGTATCTCTGCTTCAGACAGCTTACCAGCCTCATATATGCAGATTGCGCCCTGTATCAGATATGAACTATCAGAAAAACTACCTCTCTTAAGCTTTTCATATATAAACTTAACATCATTTATATATTGCTCAGGATCTGCTGCATTTGCCATCTTACTTACGATAACTGCTTCAGAATAGCTTCTAAAGCTGGAGAATACACCAGTATTTTTCTTCAAAATCTGTTTGCATAGCTTTAATCTCTCGATATCGACTTCCCTGTTCTCACCAGTGAAAACAAGGGCAGCCGCGATATTCATAAGAGAATACCCCCACTTAAACTCTGTTTCAATTTTTTGTTTGTTTGAAATCAAGAGATCAACTTTATTTTTTATACTTTCCTTCATAATAGTAACCTTATCCTTTCTTGACATTTAACTCTGATTGTTTTCTTGTATGTCTAAATGATATACCATCCTAAGTATAAAAAAAGAAAAATGAAGTAAACGGATAAAAATTTGTCGTAAATAGTAATTTACTTCAAACTATACTTTTTTTCAATGTATTCCGGTGGGCTATCTTTATATTCATCCTTCCATGTCAGGCCGTTAATCAGCTCCCCGTAATCGTAGTATACAGTCACTGTATCTCCTTCTCGTTCAACCTTGTACTGGCCGTTTCGGATCATATTGTCATGTAGATAATAATGCTCAGTCTGTCTTCCGATTTTTTTAAGTCTTAATCCTTCCCGACAGTATATAGAAATCTCATAGAAACTTTCACCATCTGAAGAGAACTTCTCCTCATTTTCCACAAGAAGCAACTCCTGTCCACCTCCGATATCTTCTTCTGCGATTGCCGATTTCGCGCTTCGCTCCACATCCTCAGATATAACCCAACACGTAAACCCAAGAATCAGTAACGTGACAATACTTAGTCCCACAATATATCTCTTCGTTTTTTTCAGTTGATTTTCATCGCTTATCTTTTTCAGACTATTTACATTTAATATTAGCGCAAGGATTAACATCGGTATTTCAATTATGAGTCCCGCCCCTGCACGTACATTTTGGAGTATCACTCCACCGATATACAGTTCGCAGTCCTTCAGATATAAGAAAATGACAACCATCACTGCAATGATCGCCACAACCGCAACTACTGTTTTCCAACCTGATTTCTTATCCATATATTCAATATCTGATGTTTGAAATGTTGAACACCAGATTTCCTCTCTTAAACAAATCTCCCGTTTGAATTATCAGGCGGCGAAATAGCAAAAATCCATTTCACCGCTGCTTTGTTAATCAGTATATTATCACACTGTCATGCGGCGCTCAAGTCGCTATGAAACGTCTTCAACGCCGCTTATAACTAAATATCAATAGTTTCTCCCAACAAAAAGGACGTCACAAGTATCTCTACTCATAACGCCCTATCGCTTTATCTTCACTATATTTTTACTTTTTTATTTTTTCTTTCACAAAAGAAAA
>CACWGK010000095.1:6864-17337 GCA_902760415.1 uncultured Lachnospiraceae bacterium | reverse complement strand
TCTTAGTAAGTGCCTCTTCACCGTCTGGAACAGAGTGGCAGAGGCAGTAATTTCTATAATTCTTAAAGACGAAGTTAACAGCGGCCCAGTTCTGCTTCTTACTGTAGAAACTGTGGATTCTCTTATCACCTGTCACCAGATACCAGTTCCAGTTCTTTCCCTCAGTTACGAAATCCTTATAGAAAAGATTTCTTACTCTTCTATACTTTATTATTCCTGAAATGATACTGCCCAGCATCAGAAGACTTAAGACAACTGCTACTACGATGATGGCTATGACTACTTCGCCAACTAGCACCATGTCCTTCATTTTAAAGGAGAAAAGTGCCTTGCCTATAAAATGCTCCCCGTCCCCAACATCAACGGATATCCAAATCGGGATTTTGACCGACTCTATATCATCTACGCCTTCAACTTGATTATCAGAAGTCTTTAAAGTTATGTAAACTCCGTGAACCTCATGAAGTTCTTCAAATTCGTTATCAAAGACATCCTCAGCATCTGTGGCTGAGCCCTTTGCTTTCTCAAGTTCTTCGCTTAGTTCTTCATTTAACTCTGCTTCTAAATCATCAGAGTCAGATATGTCTATATTCTCAAAAAGGAACTTGGAATAGAGCTCCCAGAATTCACCCCATCTAACCCTAAGCACACCATTCTTCTCAGGATACACAACATCAGATTCCGAGTCCTTATATACTAGAAATGAATCTGTTCCATCCGACAGATATATGGTATTTCCTTCAAACGTACAGGTATTCTTACCTTTACGATATATGACATTTCCTGATTCATCAGTGAGCAGGAAGTCATTTGGCGTTCTCTTAAGTGCCCTTATGATACCGCCGTCATCCTTGCCATCTTTATATATCTGGGCAACTGTATTTATCTTGCTGTATTCTTCGTAGAACTTGGACTCCAGAATATACTGAAGAAAGAATCCAGCAAGCAGTACAAATATCGCCGTAAATAAAACAAGAAGGAATAAATATGCACATACCGTTCCAAAGGAATTGCTATTTCTTACCTTCCTGAATACTTTCATTCTTTTCTTTTTAATCTTTACCCTATCTCTTGTAGCTGCCATACCCCTTCTCCTTAAAGATACTTTACTTTATGACACAGAATTAAGATAGTATCATTTTAGCATCTTTCCCCAGGGATTTCATTAAATAATCATTAAATAATTACTATCTTTCTATAAAGAGTAAAACAAAAAACTGTGACAGTTTGTTTCTGTCACAGTTTTATCTTCTTCATCTTGCGGAGGAAGTCGTCATCTGGCATCTTCTCTCCGTAGCGGACTTCTTCGTACATTTCAGTGAGCTTCGCTACATTTTCTGGATCAATCTCTGCCTCATCCTTCGCAGTCTTCTTAGAGAAGTACTTCTTATTAGTCATAGGCCTTAAGATAATAAGATTCTTGATATCATCTGTCGTAGAGTTACGTTCAGGAGTGAAGAACTTCTTATAGGAAAGCACACGATTTTTATACATTCTTCTGGCAATCATATCTGGAGTCGAGCCCTTAAGCTTATCTGACTTCGTATACTTCTCTTTAGTTACCTTTACCTTTCTAGCAACTGCAAGTTCCTCCGTAACCTCATCTCTTCTCTTCTGTCTCGAGAGAAGAAGTCTTATAAGCCATCTAAAGAATAAAATGACTACAAGAACCGTAATGATGATGACTGCTGTTACAAAGATAAGATCAAGTATACTTCCAAGAACATTATCACCAGTTTCCTCGTCCAGCTTCATTTTAGGAGGAGCTACTGATACATTATCTCCAAACATTATGCTGAAGACGAACTTCAGAATAAATATAATAATTGCTACTATGATACGGACTATAACAAGAGAGCTTACGAGTACATCCTTAAGCACCCTATCAAGATGGAGTGCATTTCCGAGAAGAATGGTCACTACAAATACAGTCAGTATGCCTGTAACTATGAGGCTGTTTGTGGAGATGATCATCTTCATCGGAGCACCGCTAACACGGCGGGCACCGTTAAGATATTCCTCCAGACCGTCTACATATAGTGATACCAGATACATAAAGATTATCAGCACCGGCATGATGTATCCCACACGCTGAAGTGTCACATCCCCTATATGATATCCGAGAGCTATAGCTATTATTCCAAATATCATGCAAGGCCAAGGTGCTTCGAAGATTCTCTTGATAAGATAATGACTTCTGATATACATCATTCCGTCAATAAAAAATCCTACCAGAACACAAAAAGCAAGGAGCCTTACAAAAGGATTATCTATAAGGAAGAAGCATCCAACTCCAAGCGCCACATGGGTAACAAGAAGCAGAACTCCTCGTCTCGAAAAATCTCGGAATATATATGAAAGAATCAGACATCCTAAGAGAATTCCCCAAAGAGATAGCCCTGGCATAGGTTGTTCAAAGAGTCCATAAATAATGCATACGAACATTACTACATAAAGATACTGATTTATTAATCTTAGCACCTTTCTGAGAAATCTCAGGAAATCAGGTGTACTGCCATATTCGTTAGACATTTAGCGGCACCTCCCAACTCTCTGCATACTCCCTGTTAGGAATATATGGATATTCATCATAACAAGGTACTAAAAGATGAACGCTGGAATCAGCGCCATGAATCATATCAAGCTTCTCCAGAAGATCCACCTTAGCATAAGGACTGATTACAAGATACAGAACATCTGAACGGATATCATCCAGTTCCTTATCTATTATATCCAAAAAGACATCCTTACCCTCTGAACTTTCTATCTCAGTAAGCATACGGTCAATAGTTACTCCGTGGCGACGTTCAGCCCCCTCTTCTACAGGAAGAAGAAGTTCGCCGTCCTCATTTACACCATTTGTAACTATGGATACCATAACTCCCTTATCAAGCAGACGACGCGCGATACTGCTAGCAAGAGAGATAGCCTCTTCAAGCAGCTGATTTGTTTCGATCATATAGTCATTATCGAGATTAACCAGAATCTTCACACGGCTATCTGTGGTGTAGCCATACATGTTGACCATGAGGTCTCTCGCTTTAGCGCTCTGCTTCCAGTTAATACTTCTATATGAGTCAAAAGGCTGATATTCTCTGATACCACGGAAGGACAGACTATCCTCTACGATACTTTGCCTTGCTTCTATCTCACCAAGGATTCCTCTAAAGATAAGCTCAAATCTGTCTGTGTTAATCTTCTTAGGAAATACATAGATAGCATCGCCTTTTCCTTTTCTAAGCATTGCAGCATAGCTATCAGTCATAAAGTAATCTCTCACGAGAATACTTGCATTTTTTATGGAAAATGCACCTCGAGAACTTCCGACAAATGTAAGACGCCTGGTCACGCGCTGATGTCCAAGCATAGAAAAGAGTTCGTTCTTATGATAAAGGTCAGTTACATTTGAATTAGCAGTATCATCGAACATAAGGCTCTTATCTACTGAAAACTTCAAATGAAAAACAGGCAGAGGCATCAGCTTGTCATTCGTGATGACCTCAATAAGCTCCGCACTCTCCCCGCACTCAATATAGTCCCGACTGAAGCGAACTTCTGAATCGAGACCTCTATACCAATATTTACCAAATAGATACCTTTGCACTGCGTATACTAGAACAAATACTATAGCAGCAACCAGTAGTTTCATATAAACTCCCCAATATATATAAGAAATAATCCTATATAGCCTTACTTCCAGTCCTCTGTAGGAACTGCCACACCTGCTGCAACCTCTGTAATAATATCTCGAACATCCTGAAGATGAACTGCACCAGACATTACTCTGTGTGAATATACGTATGGTGCCAGAAATCTGACATCATCTGGTGTTACGTAGTCTCTACCAGAGATAGCCGCAAAAGCCTGTGACATTCTCATAAGACTGAGAGACGCACGTGGGCTTACTCCTGAGAAGAGCTTGCTGGTGTTACGTGTAGCATCTGAGATACCTACAATATATTCCATGACTGGTCTAGCTACTTTTACATTCTTAACGGCCTGAGCAGCATTTACGATATCCTCACCCTTGCAGACAGGACTTACTTCATTTTGAGGTGTACCTACTATAAATCTCTCAAGGATGTTTACTTCATTTTCAACACTCATATCTCCCATAGTCAGCTTTACCATGAATCTATCGAGCTGAGCTTCTGGAAGTGGAAATGTACCTGTCGTCTCTATTGGATTTTCTGTAGCGATAACGATAAATGGAGCGCTGAGCTTTCTGCTATCTCCATCGACAGTTACGACTCTCTCTTCCATAGCTTCAAGAAGAGCCGACTGTGTACGTGGTGTTGCTCTATTTATCTCATCTGCAAGAAGTATATTAGTGAAGACTGGCCCTGGGATAAACTCGAACTCATCTGTCTTCTGACTAAAGATATTAAGACCTGTGATATCCTGTGGCATCAGATCAGGAGTGAACTGAACACGTCTAAACTCTGCATCAATGCTATCCGCGATACATTTCGCCATAGTAGTCTTTCCTGTTCCCGGCATATCCTCAAGAAGAACATGTCCTCCTGACAGCATCGCTGAAAATACAAGCGAGAATACTTCTTCGCTTCCTATCATGACGGTGCGCATATTCTCCAGAACTTTATTATATAATTCTCTAATCTCTCTTACTTCCATACTTCCTACCTTTTTTACTTCAAAATATTACGTATCGTAAACGTGAAAATCATATAGCATAATTGTAAATGAATTGTATCATATAACAAAGTATGACAGTAATAAAAATATTACTGCCATACTGATATAATCTCTTATTTGAAGTACTCTACTCCAGCTTCGAAAAGCTTCTGATCTTTATCTCCGTAAATGTTGAGATATGTATTCTTATCACGACGCTCTGAGTGACCCATCTTTCCGAGTACACGACCATCTGGGCTTGTGATACCTTCGATTGCCATGTAAGAACCGTTGATGTTGTAGTCCTCATCCATAGTTGGGTTACCCTCTGCATCTACATACTGAGTAGCAACCTGTCCGTTCTCAAAGAGACGTCTTAGCCACTCTTCCTTAGCAACGAAACGTCCCTCACCATGTGAGATAGGAATTGAATATACGCCGCCAAGTGTTGCCTTTGAAAGCCATGGGCTCTTGTTAGATACAACCTTTGTATATGCGATACGAGACTGATGACGTCCGATAGAGTTACGAGCAAGTGTAGGACTAAGCTCTGTCTGCTCTACTATCTCACCTGTTGGAACAAGTCCAAGCTTGATGAGTGCCTGGAATCCATTACAAATACCAAGTACCAGACCATCTCTTTCATTTAGGAGCTTCATCATCTCATCCTTGATCTTTTCATTTCTAAATGTTGTAGCAATGAACTTACCAGAACCATCTGGCTCATCACCACCTGAGAATCCACCAGGGAACATTACAATCTGAGCCTGGCTGATTGCTCTTGTAAATGCATCAACAGAATCTCTGATTCCCTGCGCATCCATGTTGTTAAGGACGATTACTTCTGTCTCAGCACCTGCTCTCTCAAAAGCTCTAGCACTATCGTACTCACAGTTTGTTCCTGGGAATACTGGGATAAATACCTTTGGCTTAGCAATCTTGTTCTTAGCAACGATTATATTCTTAGCCTGATATACGCCACCCTCGTAGCCTGTAAGCTCTGGGTTATAGCGATACTTAAGTTCTGTCTCAGGAGTACCAGCCTTCTTAGCTGCTGTGTAGTCCTTAGCATGTGCTTCGAATCTTGCCTCAACACCACTGTCTGTACTGAAGACCTTCTTAAGTGGTGTAGTCCATGCCTTGATTGCCTCATCCATAGTGATCTTAACTGATCCATATGTGAACTCTGGCTTATCTGTTACAGTACCGATAACTCTTGCTGGAAGACCAAGAGACTTAACATCATCTGCGCTAACCTCAAGGATGATAGAACCGTAGTCCTTTCTTCCAAGCTCATCCTCAGCGATAACATTTTTATCAAGAGCTACGCCAAGCTTGTTACCAAAGCCCATCTTGCTGACTGCTTCGATGACACCACCGAATCCAACTGCAAATGCTGACTGAACAAGTCCTGCTTCTACTGCCTTACGTACGAGTGCGTACTTATCAAGAACATCTGCATAATCAGGAAGGTCAAGTTCATCCTTCTTGATATCGAGCTTGAGAAGAACATTTCCAGCCTTCTTAAGTTCTGAAGATACTACATTTTCTACTGTATTCATAACTACTGCAAATGAACAGAGTGTTGGAGGTACATCAATATCGTTGAAGGATCCTGACATACTGTCCTTACCACCGATTGATGGAAGACCAAGACCTATCTCAGCTGAGTATGCACCAAGAAGTGCTGCAAGAGGCTTGCCCCAGCGTGTCTTATCCTCTGTCATTCTCTCGAAGTATTCCTGGAATGTAAGACGAATCTTTGATACATCACCACCGGATGCAGCGATCTTAGCTACTGAATCTACTACAGCGTAGATTGCACCGTGATATGGGCTCCAGCTAAGGAGATATGGATCAAGTCCGTAGCTCATCATGCTGACAGCATCTGTCTTACGAGTTCCAAGCATAGGAACTGTAGCTACCATAGTCTGCATAGGTGAAAGCTGATACTTACCACCATATGGCATAGTTACTGTATTTGCACCGATTGTTGAGTCGAACATCTCTACAAGACCACGCTCTGAAGCTACATTTAGGTCTGAGAGGATATCTAACCACTTTGTCTTAACATCAGCACCTGACTTGCTGTAAGTCTCTGTGCTGTTCTCTGCGTCGATTCCTGCAAATGGCTTAACACTCTCTGATGGCATCTCAACTTCTGCCTCAGTTTCCTGATGAGCACCATTTGTATTGAGGAATGCTCGACTTATATTTACTATCTCCTTGCCTCTCCACTTAAGAACGAGACGAGGTGACTCTGTTACTGTAGCAACCTTAACTGCTTCAAGGTTCTCTTCTCTTGCATAGTCAAGGATCTTATCAGCATCCTTAGGATCAACTACGAGAGCCATTCTCTCCTGTGACTCTGAGATAGCAAGCTCTGTACCATCAAGGCCTGCGTACTTCTTTGGAACAAGATCAAGATTTATATCAATACCGTCTGCCAGCTCACCGATAGCAACTGATACACCACCTGCACCGAAATCGTTACATTTCTTTATAAGCTTTGTAACTTCTGGACGACGGAAAAGTCTCTGGAGCTTTCTCTCTGTTGGAGGGTTACCCTTCTGTACCTCTGCACCACATGTTTCAAGGGACTCAGATGTGTGAGCCTTTGAAGAACCTGTAGCACCACCGCAGCCATCACGTCCTGTACGTCCACCGAGGAGTATGATTACATCTCCTGGATCTGAGGACATACGCATAACATTTTCCTTTGGAGCAGCACCGATAACAGCACCAATCTCCATACGCTTTGCAACGTAATTTGGATGATATACTTCCTGAACAAGACCAGTTGCAAGACCAATCTGGTTACCATAGGATGAATATCCCTTAGCAGCTGTTGTTACGATCTTACGCTGTGGAAGCTTGTTAGCAAGTGTCTCTGAAAGTGGCTTTGTAGGATCAGCAGCACCTGTAACACGCATTGCCTGATATACATATGTACGACCTGACAGTGGATCACGGATTGCACCACCAAGACATGTTGCAGCACCACCGAAAGGCTCTATCTCTGTTGGATGGTTGTGAGTTTCATTTTTAAATGATATTAACCAATCCTCTGTTACTATCTCACCATCTTCATTTCTGATCTGAAGTGGAGCAACGATTGTACAAGCATTGATCTCGTCTGATACATCAAGATCCTCAAGCTTGCCATCCTTGCGAAGCTTCTTCATTCCCATGAGTGCGATATCCATGAGGCATGTGAACTTGTCATCTCTGCCTGCATTTATCTCAGCAGCATCTGCAAGGTACTTCTTAAATGTACCTTCGATTGCTTCCTTGTACTTACCTTCATCGAACTTGATATCTGTGAGCTCTGTCGCAAATGTTGTATGACGGCAGTGATCTGACCAGTATGTATCAAGTACCTTAATCTCTGTGAAGCTTGGATCTCTCTTCTCTTCTGCAGTGAAGTAATTACGGATATGCCAGAAATCCTTGTAAGTCATAGCAAGACCAAGACTATCATAGAGTGCCTTAAAGTCATCTTCTGACATAGTGCAGAAGCCATCCATTATCTTTACATCAGCTGGCTCATCATAGTTCATTACAAGAGTATCTGGCTTAGCAGCCTTATCAACTCGTGCTTCAACTGGGTTGATTACGTAAGCCTCGATTGTCTTCTTCTCTTCTTCTGTAAGCTCCTTGTTAGGTACGCTTACTACATATGTGATACCTGATCTGATGATTGGCTCAGATGAATCATCGAGAAGCTTTACACACTGCTCAGCTGAATCAGCTCTCTGGTCGAACTGACCTGGCAGGTATTCCATAGAGAACACAAAGTCGCTGGCCTCTGATGGGAACTCCTCCTTATATACGATATCAACCGGTGGTTCTGAAAAGACTGTAACGATAGCTTCTTCAAATACTTCGTCGGATAGATTCTCGACATCGTATCTTACAAGCTCTCTAACCGTTACGTCCTTAAGTCCGAGATAAGCTCTAAACTCGTTGGTCAGCTCATCTGCTCTTACCGCATAGTCCGGTCTTTTTTCTACGTAGATTCTTCTTACACTCATGGTTTTCTCCTCATATATAAATATAATTATTAGGCGTTTGCGAAACGCCACAAGCCGCATAAATACGGCATTTTTTGTTTATATAATTAAAAAATCTCCTCTCGGTTATGGTATAATAGAGTTGCTAGAAACTAAAAAAACTAAAAACCAAATCACCAAAAGGAGACATTTATATGATACCACAAAAACAACTCTCTTTGGCAGATATTTTTGAAGATTGCCAAGAAATTTATGATTCTGACAAGCCTCAGTTCCTAACACTTCTAGAAAACCATATCGACCTTGATTCAATTATTCCATTATCGTTTATAAATCATTTCTACGCATCTACTGGTCGCCCACGTAAGTATTCTCTTTCTTCAATGCTCTGGGCACTTATTATTCAGCGTATATTTTCTATTCCTACAGATTCTCTCTTGCTTGTTTTTCTTAACTATTCAAAACACCTTAGAGAATTCTGTGGTTTTACAAAAGTTCCGGATGCTTCTAAAATAACAAGATTTAAACAGGATTTTTTACCTGATTTACAACAAGTGTTTGAAAATCTTGTCGATTATACTGAACCCATCTGTCAAGCTATTGATGCTGAAAAAGCCAGTATGACTATTTTTGATTCATCTGGTATAGAGGCATATGTCACTGAAAACAACCCTAAATACGCTAATAAGATAATCAAGCAACTAAAGGCCTATGCAAAAGCTATGAATTATAACTCCAGTTTTGATCCTTATAAAGCCGCTTATTCTTCTATGCCTTCACACGCAGCTACAAATGAAAATATCAAACAACTCTATGTTGACGGGCATTTCTGCTATGTTTATAAGATTGGCATAGTTACCAATGGTCTTGGAATTGTTCGTCACCTAAACCTTTATAATCAAGACTTTCTAGAATCACATCCCGAACTTATCCCAAACAAGAAATCTGATTCTCCTGATGAAGATAAAGCTATTCATGATGCTAGATTGCTTATCCCTACTTTATCTGATTTCTTTAAAGCACATCCTCTTATCAATCCCAAAACATTTCTTGGTGATGCAGCATTTGATAGTACACTCATCTATAAAGAGCTGCTAAACGGCGGCTCTTTGGGAATCGATGAATCCGGCAAATTAAAACACTTTGAAAAAGCATATATCCCATTAAACTCCCGTTCTTCACTTTCAAAAGAAAGTGATTGCCCTATAAACAAAAACGGAATTCCATGTTGCCCTAAAGACCCAAAATCAGAAATGAAATCTGAAGGAAAAACAATGACAAAAGCAGGGATAATCAAATATAAATTTGTTTGTCCCAAGATGATCTGGGATTATAATCCTGAAACTCAACGAGCACACCGAAAATGTACTTGTGAAAATCCATGCACCTCATCAAAATGTGGACGAATGTATTACATATATCCTGAACAAAACCTTCGTGCCTATCCCGGAACCATTCGCGGAACAGATGAATGGGATAACACCTATAAAACAAGAACATCTGTAGAAAGATCTATTAACCACTTCAAAGATAGTTTCTGTTTAGCAGGAAGGAAGACTCAAAACGAGGAAACATTACATGCTGATTTAATACTCGCAGGAATAACTCAACTGATAACAGTAGTCTTAGCTGATGCCATTCACCAACATCAATTCATTCGTAGCCTTAAACCATTAATAACTGCATAAAGCTGATATCCAACATTAGTTGGTGCTTTTAGTGTGCCTATAATTGCTTCAAATCTTAGTCATCTTGCCATAGCAAGATGACTTCCTTGTTTTTAATCGAGATTGCGGAACTCGGAACGAGTTTCGCAATTACCTAA
>CACWGK010000095.1:0-6845 GCA_902760415.1 uncultured Lachnospiraceae bacterium | reverse complement strand
ATATTATTATGCTTCTTTTCTTCTGAATAAGATAAGTCCAAGTCCTGCTATCCAGATAAATAAAAGTCCAATTACTATTACATGTATATCTACTGGCTTTCCCTGAATAAGGTTTCCTGCCTGTCTGCTGAGTCCTGCAAGATCTGGGAAGAGACCGATTAATCTTTTTACTACAGTTCCACCGAATCCTGTAAGAACTGCTGACATAAGTTTTAAAATGCTACGAAGTGCTCCACCTAAGAAAACAATTATCATTATTACTCCTGTAATAACTGTTGGGAGTTTAATTGAAAGTGCTGATGTAAGAGTACAGATAATAGCTGTATAAATGAACATAAACAGTATTGCTACAAATATAAGTCCAAGCATATTGTTGTAACCATTTATTATTGCAAATAATCCAAGTGTGATATAAAGAATTATTCCTGATATCCATGACACGATTACATTTCCGATTGCCAGATCTATATGATACTTGCTCTGGCTAATTCCTCTTGACCAGATCAGATGACTTGTACGTCTCTCATATTCATTGGGAATTGTTGTTATTGACATTGCAAGTGCGATTGCACCACTTAAGAAATTAACTACATTGATTAGTATAGGAATCAGTACATAATAATCTTTGATGTTCTTTCCTCCGATTGTCAGGCTTCCCATATCTGATGAGAAGATCATAACAACCAGAATTCCAAGTACTGTTGTTATATATAACATTTTCTTACGAATCTTTTCTTTAACTACATTTAATACTATTTCCATGACTTACTCCTCTCCTACCAGTCGAATGAATTTATCTTCAAGGCTTTCGTGACTTACTCCGTTTATCCATGTATCAATCACTTCGCCTTTTTTCATGATTACTCCTCTGTCGCAGATTGCTTCGATATCATGAAGAATATGAGAATTGATGATTATTGTCTTGCCTGCTTTTTTTAGTGATTCAAGCAGCTCCAGGTTGTGTTTTCTTCCCAGTGCATCAAGTCCTGCAGTTGGCTCATCCAGAATCAGAATGTCCGGATCAGCGATGAGTGCCTGTGCAAGTGCAAGTCTCTGTATCATTCCTTTCGAGTAGTTCTTAACCTTTGTTTTTGTATCTTCAAGTCCTGTTACATCTAGAAGCTTTTTCAGATAACTCTTATCTTTTTTACTTTTATCTCCCTCAATACCTGCGTAGTAGCTAAGTACTTCCATTGCTGTGAGGTATGGTGGAAAATACGGTGTTTCCGGTGAATAACCTATCTTAGTTCCATCTGCTATCTTTATATTACCTGAGCTTACCTTTGCAAGTCCCAGAATCATTTTTATTGTTGTAGTCTTACCTGCTCCATTTGCTCCAAGCAGTGCAAAAACCTCTCCTTTTCCAACTGACAGTGATAACTTATCAACAACCGTCTTATCCTTATATATTTTGGTTACATTTTCTAAAGAAATCATTTCGTTCATTGTTTTGTTCCTCCTTACAGTTCATATAATAATGCAGGAGGTAAAAGCTATCTTAAAGTCAACCTAAAGATAACCTAAAGAAAAAAATCCCCACATAGGAACAGTTCCTATATGGGAATTATCATTTTTCATCTCTGTAAGTTCTATATGATTTCCAGAAGGCCAAGCACATCAACGCATGCCCCCAAGATTCTCCGCAACTTGCAAAAAAGGCATACTTTTACAGTATCACCCTTCTTATAATACTTCGCAAAATTATACTTTGTTTTCCTTTTATATTTTTGTCCTTCATATTCAAATTCAACTTCCACATATTCTGTAGAATGTGGACCCGAACCAGGATATTTGACACTGATTACAATTCCATCCAATTCAATATGACTCTCATGATTAATCGGCATATAATATGTCCAATAAGTATTTATAATTGTTTTTATTCCTAAACCAATGATTAATATATTTGCCAAGTATATTAAAGATAATGTAATTAATATAACCACTGTTTCCATAATTATTCAGTACTTTCTCTGTCCATGTCCTTTTCAACTTCATCACGAATTTCTCTTAACGTAACCATCTTATTGTGAAAGAGTTCAGGCATGAGTAATTCATCTTCATTATAGACACTCACTGCAGCTCCAACATTCTGCAGCATCGAAACCAAATTCTCAAAAGACGCTATTCGGTCTATCCCTTCCATATCCTCGGTAATATCCCAGTGTGTTAGATCATATTGAACAACATAATCGTTTTCAGTTATTCGCTTCTTTATTTCACCCATTGATAATGAAGAATTAAATTTGCGTATTATAGAAATAACCTTTGCCATATTACCCTGGTCTTCAATTTTTAGTTTATAAACAGTTCCCATTTTAAATCCTTCTTAATTTTCCGGTTTTATGTTCCAGCATTTATCACGACAAATTCGAATTTACTTCCTGCATAAGCAATGAAGGATCGTTCCGTCTTCCGGTTTATAAATGCTTCCCTTTTCAAAAACAAGAACATCCATTCCGGCCTGATCTGCAAACATCTTCAAATGATCTTCTTCAAATGCTTCCCAATATATTTCGGCATTAGCATAAGGATAAAACTTCTGATCAACCAAACAATTCGGATAATTCTCTTTTAAATAATTATAGTCATGCGTTGAGAAGCTGAGTAATCCATCCTTTTTCAGAACTCTCTTGCATTCTCCCAAAAACATCTGCTTACGTTCATTTCCATAAATCAAACCAAGTGTCTGAGACCAAATCAATACGACATCAAAAGAATCTGCAGAAAAATCCAGATGTTCACCATCATATTCATAAAACGGAATCTTGTATCCTTTGTCAGCAGACAACTTCTTTACTTGTAGTATTACTTCTTTTGAAATATCTATCCCAATCACATTAAATCCAAGATCAGACAATGCAAATGCTTCCCGTCCTAAACCACAACCAATGTCTAGTATTCTGGCACCTGAAGGAAAATGCTTAATTACAGACTTTTCCCAATCTTTAAGTTCAGAATTCCAATTAAACATTTCGTCAACATTATTTTTATCTTCATACCATTTTTCTACAACATTACTCATATCAATTCCTTAATTCGTAGATGTCCATATTTCATACACGCTCAGACAAACACCGATTTGTTAATTTCATTATCCTGGAATATAAATTTACTTTGCCTTACAAGATAATTTCTCAACCTCTAGGCGAAAAACCGAAACTGCATCAAGCATTTCTTTAGAATAACTCCATTCTGCTTTTCCAGAAATATGGTTCATAAGATCATCTAATCATTTTTCAATTCATCGGGAGAATAATATCTCATAGCTATTATCCACGACACAATAAACACCGCTGTGTAAATCATACCTAAAACCAGAAACATATACGCAACACCAAGTCCCATTAATGTATTATCAACTACACCATAAATAAGTGCAGCTGACATACTGATTGAGCATATTATTCCGGCTATATCAGTCACCTTGGAGAGCTTTGGCGCCTCTTTACGAATAAGTTTCTTCTTACCTAGTGTTAATAAAAATGTTATTAGTAGCACAACAGCTATGGCAATCACATGATATCCAAAGTTATTGTTGCAACACTTAAGAAATCTCCCCGCAAAGATCGTCGTTTCATACAGATCCTTAGAATCCTTCGGTGTCTTATAATACTCTCCATTCCTTAGAATGACCGTAATTGTATCCCCGGTTTTAGCCGTAACTGGCGCATGCACCCCCCGTTCTTTACCATTAATATTTGTTTTGAAACAAAGATACTCATCAGGATAGCCACTATATGTTTCCTCCTGAAGTACGACATCTTGTGTACTAAAAGTAGCACTAAATTCATTAACAAGTATAGGGACAAACATAAGTACAAATGGAATAAGCATCCAAGTGGCAATCAACTTAATTCCATAAGCCAAAAATATAGGTTTTTTAATCATATAACCCCTCCGATAATAATGATTTCCTCCTGATGTAATATATTCTGATATAATCGATTATCGTTATTTATTCTTTTCCATGCGTACCAAATATTCTTCGTCAGGCTCTGAAATACCATTTTTGAATTTATATCCCATCTTAAGATAAAATGGAACTCCCGTAATCGAAGCAGGTATTTCTATTCTATGTGCCCGAAGGCCATATTCATCATTTTCCAACGTTTCAACTATCCGACGCCCAACACCTTTTCCCTGATAATCCGGTAGAACAAATATTGTAAAAAGGCTGCTCTCGTCCTCTTTCCCCCAATACGGACCTATTGCACCACATCCAATTATCTCGTCTTCATCAATAACAACATAGAAATGCGTCCAACTCGCACGTTCAAGAACGTGTTCAGGAGTCTCAACCGAAATTAATGCATCCATAAGTTCCTTAGGATAGTCTTTTATATTTGAAATACTTATCGTTTTCCTAATCAGATTCGATACCCTGTTCTCATCACCAGGCTCTATTCTTCGGATTTCCATATTCACATTTTCCCTTCTTTCCTCGAATGATTATGAACACCATAAAAATCTCTATTTTTCATAAAACTGAAAGATATTCATATCTTCTTCAAGTAAAAATACTTACTAAGCTTAGAATCACTATCCTTCCGGACAAATTCCAATTCATATCCTAGTTTTTTATAAAACTCTGGTGCCTGAAACCCAAATGTTGTAAGTGCTATTTTTTCATAGCCCTTATCTTTGTATGCATTCTCTACGGCCTCAACAAGTTTACATCCAACACCATCTCTTCTGTAAGCCTTGCCAACAATCAGATCTCCGATATGCACCTCGTTATAGTATGCTCTACCAGTGATAACTCCCGCAATTTTGCCATCATCTTCTGCCACAAAACAAAACTCTTCGAAGTTAAGTGCTACACCACAATCAGCAGCATACTCTGAAAACGCTACATTTATGAATTCGCCTATTTTGTCATTCTCCCCAACTCGCTTGATTTCCACTTTTTTCTCCCTTCAATCAGATAAACTGGAATAAACTTTTACAAGCCATTCCAAAAAACAAACACATCAGTTTCAGAAAACAAATAAATTATAACATTAAGCCTCATAAATGTAATAGTCCAATAAATCATATATCCAGTCGTGGATATCCGTAAACATAAATCCCAAAGACTTAGCCTTATCTGAATTAATATTGAACTCAGGATCACCATTATATGGCGCAACATCCCCGTCAGCTTCAAGTATTGCCCTCTTCCTTGTCCTTTTCTCAATATATTTGAGAATCTCACCAAGGGAAATAGTACCTTCTGAAGCTCCATTCACAGCTCCTGCAACTTTCTTATCAACCATATACGCCATAAACCTTCCTGCTTCATTGGATCTTATATAACTCATCTGACAGTCCAGATTATCTATATACATAGGATGTTGATTTATAACATGATCCACATAGAATTTAAGTCTGTTTGTGTAATCATCCTTACCAAGAACAACAGGATATCTGACCGCCAGCCAATTCTTATCTGAATATTTTTGCCACAGAGCGTATTCTGCTTGGCGTTTTATCTCATCATATGGGAAGTCCGCTCTGTTACACCATATAACAGGACGCTCCATACCATTAAAGTCATCTTCAGTTGTATTTATTTTTTTAGGATTATAAACTGCTGTGCTGGACATTTGGATATATCTATCAGCATCTATAGCTTCCATTGCATTCTTTATATCATTTGAACAGTAGGCAAGTTTATCTATTACCACATCAAAATGTTTGCCTGAAAGTCCCTCTTTCATACTATCTGAATTTGTCCTTTCGATGGTGATTCTTCTGACTTTTTTACCGAAAGGATCAGACGCATTTCCTCTTGTGGCGATTGTTACATCATGCCCATTTTCAAGAAGAACATTAACCATATGAATACCAAAAAATCTGGTACCACCTAAAACTAAAACATTCATTTTTTTACCGTACCCATTCTAAACTTTACTCTTTTGATTGGTATCTTTTTGAAGCATTCATATATTCAAAGACCTCATATGATTCCCTCAGATATGAAAGATTAATAAGAAAAAGAATGAAGTCGATCACATATATAAGCATCTGGAGACTAAAAAAATCAGCATGAGCCTTGAAATGGAGGAGAGCGATAATATATGCGATCGGACATATAAATACAAAAATATAAGATAATCTGTAAAACTTAAGATATGATGGCTTCTTTAGAAGTATCAGTCCGTCTGTAATAAAGTGATGAAGAACAACTATTATACAGCATATGATACTTACTATCGTAAGATTTTTATTGTTTAAATAGTAAACATGATACTTCGTAGAGAATCGGGATAAATGCTCTATATCATCTTTCAGGATAAGTGAATTCACAACAAGAATAGCAGTCTGTCCGATACCTATGATCATATATAAAATCACGAAATACTTAAAGAATCCATGAAGTCGTCCGGAGGAACTTGTGCCCGTACTATAATCATCTGACGGATTGAAGAGATATACCAGCGGAATTATGATGAACAGTCTTACAAAGAACATAATGATGAATGTAATAGGATTGAAGAAGACATGTGAAGACACACCACCGCCCGGATCATCGGAAGTAGTAAGAGGATAATATGTTTCATGGATAAATCCTCCGAGAGTCAGCTTCACATCCATCTCCCCGCCGCTTCCCAATGGAATCAGTCCTATTCCTGCACCCAAAATCCCTTCGAAAAGAAATAGAATAAGAGTCGAAATAATAGCGATCAGCAATATTTTTTTAGTTCTGCTTAGTTTTTTCATAGTGTTTTTTCCTGTCAGGCCTAGTCTGAAATAAATACCGGAATAATTAACTGTCACGATAAAATAAAACTTACTGATTTAATTAAATTTTCTCAAGCTGAGTAGCAGTAAAACCCTGAATCATTCCGCATTCTTTACAA
>CACWGK010000094.1 GCA_902760415.1 uncultured Lachnospiraceae bacterium | reverse complement strand
GAAGTCCATCAAATTCTTCATAATGATATTTCCTGCATTCTTTGCTCTGGTGAAACCTGTCTCAACCATCGCAAATCCTGCCTGCATCCAGAATACCAGCGCAGCGCCAATAAGGAACCATACTGCAAATACTTCGCCATTCACGGCATTTAAAATCTCATCTGTCATTTCTTACATCCTCCTTTTTATCAAGAGTTCCTCCCCTTGATAATTTTTCATAGAGCTATAAACTCTAAGCAACAAAAGACGCCCCAAGTTAGTTTAACTAACCCAGAACGCCCTTGTTCATAAAAATTATTATATTGTCGCGCGCTTTATAACAACCAGAAATCCAATCCATGGATAGAAGAAAAGGCGCCTTAGAGTTCATTCTCTAAGACGCCATTGCCTTTATGTTTTTGTATTATACTCATGATCTTTCATTTGTCAATACGGTTTTTAATTTTTTTAGAATGCTTTTTATAGTTTTATTTAGAATGATATTGGGAAGAAATTAGAAAAAATCAGAAGAAATTAGAATATATAATACAAAAAGTGCTGACCTTCTCGAATTCGTCAAAATTGAGCAAATCGAAGGGGTCAGCAAATTTTAATATATAGACATTTTATACAGCATGGCTTTAATGTCCTCATTTTTCTATTCGTTTCCTATAAATGATTTTGTTGTTATGTAGCATATAAATATGTTGTTTGAATATTGTTGTAAAGAGTGCTATATTAGTAAATCGTTATGGATAGTAAAAAAAATGAGATAAATGAAAATGAGATAAATGAAAATGAGATAAATGAAAATGAAATAAATAAAAATAAGATTTTCAGCAATGTCATATTCGTCACTATCGGTGCGATGATTTCCTGCCTCCTATGGGGAAGCGCATATCCGATGATCAAGCTAGGCTACAGAGAGTTTCAGATCAGCTCAGATATGATGGCTTCGCAGATCCTCTTAGCTGGAATAAGATTTACTCTGGCAGGGATTCTAGCTATCTTGCTGGGATGTATCATTCAGCGAAAGATACTGATTCCGAAGAAAATCAGTATACCTATGATCATGAAGCTCTCGCTCTTTCAGACGACGCTCCAGTATTTCTTCTTCTACGTAGGACTGGCGCATACGACAGGTGTCAGAGCATCGATCATTCAGGGAACAAATGTCTTCGTCGTACTTGTTGTGGCGGGGCTTATATTTAAACAGGAAAAGATTTCATTTGCGAAAGCATTCGGATGTATTGCAGGATTTGTCGGCGTAGTACTGGTAAGTGTAACTGACGGCGGCGTTGGTTCCGGAAATGCCATACTCGGCGACTTGTTCATCTTCCTCAGCACTGTTGCATATGCATTTTCCTCTGTTCTACTGAAGGAATACACGAAGAAAGAGGATCCTGTGATTCTGAGCGGCTACCAATTTATCGTCGGTGGTCTCTGTATGACGATGGTCGGGCTACTGATGGGCGGACGCCTGGAGACTGTGACGACGCGAGGAGTTATCGACCTTATATATCTCGCATTTGTGTCGGCCGTAGCATACTCGCTGTGGGGCATACTCATGAAGCATAACCCTGTATCGAGAATCTCAGTTTTCGGATTTTTGACGCCGATTTTCGGAGTTATTACATCCATCATCCTGCTGAACGAAGGAGCAAGCTTCGGCGTCATACATCTCGCTTCGCTAATCCTTGTATGCGCAGGAATCTTCATCGTAAACAAAGCAAACAAATAGGTTTACATAAAAATGAGTCACTTTTTACGTCCGACGTAGAGGTGACTCAAAAATGAGTCAGCATCTACGTCGGACGTAAAAGTGACTCATTTTAACTCATTGGTTTATTAAGATATTTAATTAAGGGATATGGTTGAATGAAGGAATCTATTAAGGTTTTAAAAAGGAATCCAAGTATTGAGCTGCTTCGTATTCTCATGATGATGCAGATTATATTTTTGCACGTTGCTGATTATGGTGATTACAGTGACGTGGCTCAGCAAATGGAAGGCAAGGTGGAGCTCACCTACTGGGTCATATGGCTGATGTGCAGATGCCCCGTCTTTATGTTCGTTATAATCACTGGATATTTTATGAGCACGAGGAAGGAGCTCTTCAGCCGCGACAGAATGATCAGATGCTACCTGCCAATGCTCTTCTACTCTATCACAATCCCACTAGCATACATGCTAATTAAGAAGGAGCTGCTTCCGACCGATGCCATAGCGAAAGCATTTATCCCATTTCTATCCAGGACTTGGTACTTCATGACGCTGTACCTGCTGATACTGCTTATATCGCCATTTCTAAATCGAATGGTCGACGGGCTTACAAGAAAGCAGTTCCTGTATCTCATAGGAATCTGCTTCTTCATGTTCTCCATATGGCAGCCAATTAGCATGATCGAACCTTTCGAGGGAATCATCGGAATACAAAAAATTCTTTTCACCCAGGGCGGAAAGAGTCTGTATGACTTTATCTACATGTATCTTCTCGGCGCGTACATGAGAAGATATCACTTTTTTAAGAAGCATGAAAATGAATCTGACAGCATATGGGATAAGCCAGCGATTTACCTAGTAGCATTCCTGCTGCTCGGTCTCTTTAACGTGCTTCTGGTTTACCTGTATCCTGATGAGCAGATTGAAACAGTCGTGGGATTTAACGACAACCCTATCGCTGTCCTACAGTGTATGGTCCTCTTCAGAACCTTTGAAAAAATCGACCTCCGTCATCACGTAAAGCTCGGAAATGTGATCAACACCATCAGCGCTGGCAACCTCGGAATCTACATGATCCACGAGCATCCGATAATCAGAGACTTCATCTGGAACGACGTCTTCCCTATCGGATACACGGGATTCTATAAGCAGAGATTCTACATTCTCTACGTGCTGATCATCATTATCATTATCTACTGCGCATGCTGGATAATCGAGTTTATGAGAAAAATGCTATTTAAGGCTCTTACTCCTAAGAAAGATAGTTGATTTTAGCGCTAAGATTTTAAAAAGATTAACGAATTACCACTCTTGTAAATCGTACTTTCTGCCTTTTGTATCGCGTATATCGATATTCTTAGGCTGAGTTTTTAGTTCAAGCACACAGCACTGCGCTTCATTTTTTGCTAATGAATTATCTGAGCTTCCAACTACATCGATTAAGACTTTAAGTGTTGAACCATCCATACCAATATCTATAATCTTAACAATCTTTTTTGCTTTTGAACCTAGTGTGATTCTGTAAAAATATGGAGAATCCATCTGGTCAAGCATGTCGATATAGTATCCTGCTTTTGCATTATAAATGGTGTTATTATCGTTATGAATTACATAATCATAACTACCCACAGTACCTTTATCTGGTAAAGAGCCATTTTGCTCTTTTAAAGAAATGCTTTTATCTAAAGCGTAGTCTCCACTCCCTCCTGATGAGCAACCAGTCAATGCACTTAATGCAAGAGCACAAAGCATAAGCACACACATTGCTATTTTAATCTGCACGTTTCCAATTCTTTTGATTTGTACCTTACTTATTCTTTTGAAATGTCCACTACTTATTCCTTTAGAAAATCTTCTAGAAATCCCTTTCATATAAAATTACCTCGCCTTCTCTTTTTATCAATATGATAATATCATATTATATAAGTAATAATATGTCAATAGTCTTTTTATTATTTTGATAATATCTGTCGTTGGAGCTATTCTTTATACCTTTTCTCTTTTATATTCTTTACATTCTTTCCTCTTTTATATTTTTTATATTCTTCTCTCTTTCTTCTCTCTTTTATATTTTTTATATTCTTCTCTCTTTTATATTTTTTATATTCTTCTCTCTTTTATATTTTTTATATTCTTCTCTCTTTTATATCTTTTATATCCTTTCCTCATTTATATCCTTCTATTTGGGGTTATATTAAATCTTCTTAGATTTCCAGCTTATTTACTTGTTCCCCGGCTTATTTACTTGTTCCCTCGGCTTATTTACTTCGCCCTCGGCTTATTTGCTGCGCTCTCGGCTTATTTACTTCGCCCTCGGCTTATACGATAATTCTTCAGAAGGAGTCACCCGTTTGCCTTAATTTTTGACTCTTTTCTCCGTGTTATGTCAACTAATTTAGAAATTTTCGGCATATACGCTGAATTTAAAAAAGGAGTCACCCGTTAATTATGAAACTACGGGTGACCACACTCCTTCATTTATCCATATAGCCGAAATGTTTTATCATCAGCTGTTTAAAAGACCAATTCCGGCCAGTTAAATGTCTTAAACGGGTGACTACTACTTTAATTCTATCCATATAGCCGAAATGTATTTCATCAGCAATTTATAAACCGAAATGAGCAGTCAAATGGTAAGTCAAATGAAAGGCCAATTGTTCAAGCATATGGAAAAGCAATTGTTCTGGCTTATTGTCAGGTTTATGAAAGGCCTAATGTACAGGCTTATTTGTCAGGCTTATGTACTGTAAAAGGAATAGTTTATAGGTTGGTGTAGCCCATCAGGTCGCGATCGACTTCACGAGCTGCATTTCGACCCTCTGCTATTGCCCAGACTACAAGTGACTGTCCGCGGTGCATATCGCCCGCAGTATATATCTTGGCAGTTGCTTTTGTAGTAGCTGTGTCTGTATTTGCAGTTGCTGTGTTTATACTATCGGCAGTTACCTTTGTAGTAGCTGTGTCTATATTTGCAGTTGCTGTGTTTACACTATCGGCAGTTGCTTTTGTAGCTGCGTCTGTATTTGTGGCTGCGGGGTCTGTGTTTGTGGTAGATGTAGTGGTAGCGACTGTGTTTGTGGTGGTGGCTGCGTTAGAGGATGAAAATGCGGCATATGAGCCGGGAGCTGTCTTGACATTTGTTCTTGCGTCAAGCTCTACTCCAAAACCATCCGTTACGTAGCTCTCACTACCAAGAAAGCCTGCTGCTATAAGAACAAGCTGTGCAGGAACCGTCTTCTCTGAACCTTCGACTGGGACCATCGTCATACGTCCTGTCTTTTCATCCTTCTTTGATTCGAGTGATACTAGGACAACTTCCTTTAGGTGCTTCTCCTTCTTGCCTGAGGATATAAACTCCTTGACGGTTGTCTGATATACACGCGGATCTGAGCCAAACTTGTAAATGGATTCTTCCTGGCCGTAGTCTGTCTTAAGGACGCGAGGCCACTCTGGCCACGGATTTGTGGCAAGTCGCTCTGTTGGTGGGCATGGCATCATTTCAAGCTGAGTTACGGACTTTGCGCCAAATCTAATGCAAGTTCCGACACAATCATTTCCGGTATCACCACCACCGATTACGATAACGTCCTTATCTTTAACCTGATTTTCTATATCTTTCACACCAGCAGAACTCTTATCAAAATCATTATCCAGTAGCGCCTTGGTTACTGAGCCAAGGAAATCAACTGCAAAGTAGATACCTTCAGTATCTCTACCTGGGGCATTTATATCACGAGGATGTGACGCTCCGCAGCAAAGTACGATGGCATCATATTCCTTTCTCAATTCGTCAGCTGATATACTTCCAACCGCATTCCCGGATGTATTTCCAGATACTTTCGACGCTACATTTCCAGATTCTTTCGATGCTACATTTCCAGATTCTTTCGATGCTGTATTTCCAGATACTTTCGATGCTGTATTTTCAGATTCTTTCGATGATGCATTTCCAGATTCTTTTGATGCTGCATTTCCTGATTCTTTCGATGCTGCGCCGCAGACGTTTACATTTGTGCGGAACTCGATGCCAGCTTCTTCCATGAGTTTAACGCGTCTATCGATAACCGACTTGTCGAGCTTCATATTTGGGATGCCGTAGCGAAGCAGGCCACCTATGCGGTCACTTCTCTCGAAGACTGTTACGTTATGGCCGCGGCTGTTGAGAAGCTGCGCCGCAGCAAGGCCTGAAGGACCGCTACCGACTACAGCAACCTTCTTGCCTGTTCTGATCTTCGGAGTGAGCTCCTTCACGAGTCCCTCACTGAAGGCATACTCAATGATGGCTTTCTCATTTTCCTTTGTCGATACAGCTTCCTGATGATAGCCACAGGTACAAGCCTTCTCGCAAAGCGCAGGGCACACCCTTGAGGTAAACTCAGGGAAGCTGTGCGTGATGGATAGGCGTCTATATGCGAGGTCAAGATTTCCACCCTCGACTAATTCATTTAACTCAGGAACAAGGTTGTGCAGAGGACAGCCCGAAGCCATCCCAGCGATCATCATTCCTGCCTGGCAAAATGGCACGCCACAGTTCATACACCTTGCAGCCTGCTTCTGCTGCTCTTCCTTAGAAAGTCTGCCGTGAAACTCCTGGAAGTTGCAGATTCTCTCCTGCTCAGGTACAACTGGAGCATCCACTCTATCGTATTCTAAAAAACCTTTAATATTTCCCATACATTCACCTACCCTACAAGTTTTGTGAAGGCTTCGATCTGAGCCTGTTCGTGATCCATGCCCTGCTCTTCGAACTGAGCTGTGAAATGAAGCATTTCCTTATAATCTTCTGGAATGATTTTCTTGAAGCTTCCTACATATTCATCAAAATTATCAAGGATTCGCTGTCCCTTCTCGGAACCAGTGTAAGCGACGTGCTTCTCGATCAGCTCACGAAGCTTCTCCTTATCATTCTTCGACTCCAGTTTCTCCATAAGAACAAGCTGCTTGTTCAAGTTCTTATACAGAGTATTCTCCTCATCCAGTACATAAGCGACACCGCCGCTCATACCAGCCGCAAAGTTCTTACCTGTAGGACCAAGTATAACTGCACAACCGCCTGTCATATATTCGCATCCATGCTCGCCCACTCCCTCGACAACAGCAGTTGCGCCAGAGTTTCTAACACAGAATCTCTCGCCTGCGACACCAGCGATATACGCCTCACCAGAAGTAGCACCGTAGAGAGCGACATTTCCGATAATGATATTCTCTTCAGCGTTGTAGCCCGCATTTTCAGGCTCACGCACGATGAGCTTGCCGCCTGAAAGACCCTTGCCGAAGTAGTCGTTGCTGTCGCCCACAAGATTCAAAGTAAGACCTGATGGGATAAATGCTCCGAAGCTCTGTCCGCCTGCACCAGTACAATTTATGACAAATGAATCTGGTGCCAGCTCTTCCTTAAAGTTACGTGTGATCTCTGCGCCCAGAAGTGTACCGAATGTGCGGTCAGTATTGGAAAGCTTGATATCCAGAACCTGTGTGGCAGTCTTTGCAGCGTTATTACCTGCAGACTTTTTACCAGAAGACTTTTTATCTGCTGATATTTTACCTGCTGTCTTACCAAAGATTTTCTGGATAAGAACCTTCTCGTCCTTTGTCTCCTCAAGCTTAAAGTCATATGCCTTCTCTCCGTGGAAAGTCTGAAGACTTCTATCAACCCCCGACATATCTACAAGGATCTTGCTAAGATCAATCTCAGCCTCAGCAGCTGTAAGATTATCCTTAACCTTCAGAAGATCTGTTCTACCAACAAGCTCTGAGACTTTTCTTACTCCAAGCTTTGCCATATATTCACGAAGCTGTCTTGCGATAAAACGCATAAAGTTTTCAACGTACTCTGGCTTACCCTTGAAGCGCTTTCTAAGCTCAGGATTCTGAGTAGCAACGCCCATAGGACAAGTATCATTTTGACAAACTCTCATCATAACGCAGCCCATTGTAACCAGTGGAGCTGTTGCAAATCCGTACTCTTCCGCTCCAAGGATTGCAGCAATAGCAACGTCACGGCCGCTCATAAGCTTACCGTCAGTCTCGATAACTACCTGGTCACGAAGTCCATTTAAGAGCAGAGTCTGATGAGTCTCAGCAAGACCCATTTCCCAAGGAAGACCAGCATTATGTATAGAGCTTAGTGGAGCCGCTCCCGTTCCGCCGTCATAACCTGAGACAAGGATTACCTGAGCACCTGCCTTGGCAACACCTGCCGCAATCGTACCTACACCAGCTTCTGATACAAGCTTTACAGAGATTCTGGCCTGCTTGTTAGAGCATTTGAGGTCGTAGATCAGCTGAGCCAGATCCTCGATAGAGTAAATGTCATGATGTGGTGGAGGTGATATAAGACTAACACCTGGTGTAGAATGACGAGTCTTAGCTACCCATGGGTAAACCTTCTTACCAGGAAGATGTCCACCTTCACCAGGCTTTGCGCCCTGCGCCATCTTAATCTGAATCTCCTTAGCGCTAACAAGGTACTTGCTGGTAACACCAAATCTACCACTAGCAACCTGCTTTATAGCGCTGCTTCTATCATTTTCGGTTCCAGCAGAAGCGATACGCTCATCGCTCTCTCCACCCTCACCGCTGTTAGACTTACCATGTATATGATTCATAGCTATTGCAAGAGTCTGATGAGCTTCCTCAGAGATAGAACCATAAGACATAGCTCCTGTCTTAAATCTCATCATGATAGACTCCTCACTCTCAACCTCATCAAGAGGAACTCCCTGCTCAGGGAAGTTGAAGTCCATAAGACTTCTTAGGTAGCCTGTCTTCTCAGCATCTACCATATCGGTATACTCTTTGAACTTCTCGTAGTCGCCCTCTCTAGTAGAAAGCTGCAGCATATGTATAGTCTGTGGATTATATCTGTGATTCTCGCCCTGTGCACGGAACTTGTGTCTGCCCATAGCAGTAAGCTCAAGATCAACAGGAAGTCCAAGTGGATCAAATGCCTTGCTATGCTGAGAGTCAACTGCCTTCTCGATATCACTAAGTGTTATACCGCCAACACGGCTGACCGTACCAGTAAAGTAATCCTCGATAACTTCAGAAGAAATGCCGATTGCTTCAAACATTTTGCTGCCTTGATAAGACTTGATGGTTGATATACCCATTTTCGAAGCTATCTTAACGATACCGCTGAGTATTGCTTTGTCGTAATCCTCAACAGCTGCGTAGTAATCCTTCTCCAGAAGTCCATCCTCGATAAGCTCGCCGATAGTTGAATGGGCAAGATAAGGATTAACTGCTGAGGCACCGTATCCAAGAAGAGTCGCGAAATGATGAACCTCGCGAGGCTCTCCTGACTCAAGGATGAGGGACATAGCGGTACATTTTCTAGTATCTACAAGATGCTTATGTACAGCAGCTACTGCAAGGAGTGATGGAATAGCCACATGGTTCTCATCTACTCCTCTATCTGAAAGTATAAGAATGCTTGCTCCCTGACGATAAGCCTTATCTACCTCAACGAAGAGATGAGACAGAACTCGCTTCATCGGAGTATTCTTATAATACAGTATCGATACTGTAGCAGCCTTGATGCCATCCTTATCAAGATGCTTGATCTTCATCATATCAAGATCTGTAAGTATCGGATTATGTATCTTCAGAACATGACAGTTCTCTGGATTCTCCTGGAGAAGATTACCATTTTTACCAACATATACGCTGCGTGATGTAACAATCTTCTCACGTTCAGCATCTATAGGAGGGTTAGTAACCTGCGCAAATCTTTGCTTGAAGTAGTAGAACAGCGGCTGATGCTCAGCAGAGAGGGCTGCGATAGGTGTATCGATGCCCATAGAACCAATCTGCTCAGTTCCGTTAAGCGCCATACTGAGAATACCTTCATGATAGTTCTCATAGGTATAGCCAAATGCCTTCTGAAGCTTTTGTCTCTCTTCGCCCGAAACTTCAGGAACCTTCTCATTTGGAATCTTAATACTCTTCAGCTCAACCAGACTCATATCCAGCCACTCGCCAAATGGATTCCTGTGAGCATACTTCTCTTTAATCTCCTGATCTGTGTAGGCCTTACCCTCTCTTGTATCTACAAGAAGCATCTTACCTGGGTAGAGTCTGTCCTTCTTAATGATATGACTCTCATCGAGAGGAAGTACACCTACCTCTGATGCAAGGATAAGACGATTGTCGTCCATGATCACGTAACGGGAAGGTCTGAGTCCATTTCTATCAAGGATAGCACCCATAACGTCACCATCTGAGAAGACGATAGATGCAGGGCCGTCCCAAGGCTCCATCATAGTTGCATAGTACTGATAGAAGTCTCTCTCCTCCTGAGTAAGTGTCTCATTATGCGCCCAAGGTTCTGGTATAAGAACGCTGGCAGCAAGTGGAAGATCCATGCCACTCATCATCAGGAACTCTAACGTATTATCAAACATTGCGGAATCAGAACCGCTGGAAGATATAACTGGAAGAACCTTTGTCATATCTTCGTCGCTAAATGTATCTGTATGCATTGTCTCTTCACGAGCAAGCATCTTATCAGCATTTCCCTTAATGGTATTAATCTCACCATTATGAACCATAAGACGGTTAGGATGAGCTCGGTTCCAGCTAGGGTTTGTATTAGTTGAGAATCTGGAATGAACCATTGCGATAGCTGACTCATAATCTTCATCCTGAAGATCAAGGAAAAATGTTCTAAGCTGGCCTACCAGGAACATACCCTTATAACAAATAGTTCTGCAGGAAAGTGAAGGAACATATGTGCTTACGCTGCACTGCTCGAACTCACGTCTTATAATATAAAGCTTGCGGTCGAACTCAAGATCTGTAAGTCCCTCTGGTCTATCGATAAATACCTGCTCGATATCTGGCATACATTCTCTTGCTTTACTACCAAGAACATTAGGGCTGATGCTGACCTGTCTCCAACCAAGAAGTGCGAGACCATTCTTCTTAACTATAGTCTCAAATGTTCTCTTAGACTGTCTTCTCTCCAGGTCGTCCTGTGAGAAGAAGAACATACCAACACCGTAGCTTCTCTCATCTCCGAGTGTGACATCCTTCTCAGCCATTACCTTCTTAAAGAACTTATGAGGAATCTGAGTGAGGATACCAACTCCATCACCAGTTTTTCCCTCTGCATCCTTACCTGCTCTATGTTCAAGATTCTCGACGATGCTAAGTGCATCAGCTACAAGTGCGTGACTGCGTACACCGTCCATTTGAACTACTGCACCGATACCGCAGTTATCATGTTCAAATGAAGCATCATATAGTCCCTTTCTTCTTAATTCTTCAAGTGCCGTATTCATAACCTATATCCTCCTGGAATATATTATCTAATCTATATACTAAACTTTGTACTAAGTACTAATTTGCTACTATGTATTTATTGCTAAGTATTTATTCACTACTAAGTGTTATTAAATAAATGATATTAAACCGGATAATTATTTGAGAAACATGCTGTGCATAGTGGCAAGTCTCCAACCATGGTCTTAAAATCCTCTATTCTGAGATACTGCAGTGAATCTGCTCCAACTCTCTCACGAACCTCTTCACTAGAGTGCTCCGATGCTATCAACTGACTTGATGTAGGAACATCTGTGCCGTAGTAGCATGGATATAAAAATGGTGGCGAGCTTATCCTTACATGTACTTCCTTAGCTCCCGCCTCGCGTAGCATTTCGATAAGTTGCTTCATAGTTGTGCCTCTGACTATAGAGTCATCGATGATCACAATTCGCTTTCCTTCGACCACATGTCTCAGAACGCTCAGCTTCATATGAACCGCCGTTCGTCTCTCTTCATCGGTAGGCTTTATAAAGCTTCGGCCTATGTAGCTGTTCTTATGAAAGGCAAGTGCAAATGGGATACCTGACTCTAGTGCGTATCCCTCTGCCGCCGCAAGTCCAGAATCAGGAACACCTACTACTATATCTGCATCAACTGCTGACTCTCTGGCAAGAGCTCGCCCCGCCTTAACTCTGGCATCGTGAATCTCTATTCCATCCATCACAGAATCATTTCTGGCGAAGTATATATATTCGAAGATACAATGTGCTCTGGTCTTGGTACATAGACTCGAATCGCTACTAACTCCATCCTTCGTGATGGTAATGATCTCCCCCGGCTCCACATCTCTTATAATCTCACCGCCTACTGATCTTATGGCAGCACTTTCGGATGCGAGTATATAAGTATTCTTTTTCCTTCCAAGCATTAGAGGCTTGATTCCGAAAGGATCTCGCACACCTACCATCTTTCGAGGGCTCATTACGATAACTGCGTATCCACCTCTGAGCTTCGAAGCCGCTTTCTTAATAGCCTCCTCAATAGTGGCTGACTCAACTCTCTCACCTATAATCTCGTAGGCTAGAACCTCAGTATCTGAAGTCGTATAATGAGCAAGTCCGCGGTACATCTGCTTCGTCTTAAGGTCAGATGCATTTACGATATTTCCGTTATGAACAAGTGCCAGACTACCTTTTATATAATTCATAGCTATAGGCTGAGCATTCTCTCTGGTACTTCCTCCCGTAGTTGAATACCTCACATGACCTACACCAATATCTCCATGAAGACTTTCTAGATCCTCAGCAGCAAAGACCTCATTTACGAGTCCCATATCTTTCTTAAGTCTAAGATTTCCCATAGGTCCCGTAGTATCTGATACTGCAATACCTGCCGCTTCCTGTCCGCGGTGCTGAAGCGCGATGAGTCCATAATATATGTCGTGAGATACATTCTCACCCGACAGCGAATACTCACCGAACACACCACACTCTTCATGTATCTTATCGTCGGAGATAAATGAATTATTCATTTCGAAATGTCCTTTCAAGCAAAAAGCGCCTTAGGATACCTCATGCAAAGTATCCTAAAGCGCCGTTGCTTTTTATTATTTGTTATGAAATTATTATTGATTTATTTTTTAAACAATTGTCAGTATATCACTTTATAATTAAAAGTCAATAGTGAATATCACTTTATTTGTAAAACTTGTTGTGAATATCATTATATTTGTAAAACTACTCCGTACCAGAAAACAGATCAGTGTAATCATAATATACTATATCAACGATGCTTCCATCCATAGCATTTACATATACCGTCATTCCTATAGCCCCTTCAACCTTAGCACTATAGTTGAAGC
>CACWGK010000093.1 GCA_902760415.1 uncultured Lachnospiraceae bacterium | reverse complement strand
AATGAGTCACTTTGCACGTCCGACGTAGAGGCTGACTCAAAAATGAGTCACCTCTACGTCGGACGTAAAAAGTGACTCATTTTGACTCATTTAGAATTCTTATTAGTTTGCGAAAACGTCTTCCATCTCATAGTAGAGTTTTGACAGACGCTCTGTCGAGAGGTCAGTCTCATTTAGGATTGTATATCGGTCTGCACGTGTCGCTGCCGCGCTCTGCCATGCACCTACGAAGATGTCTTCAGTGATGTTCCAGCTTGATGGAACTACTGGGAGATCGTACGCCTTTATGATACGTGTGATCTTAGCGATATTTCTCTCCTGGAACTTGCACGCACCGTAGCTTCCCATAGCAACGGCGATTCCGTGCGGTACATTTACCTTATCAGCGAAGTTCTCTTCAAGCGCGTGGCAGAAGAGATGCTCTGATCCACTACTTGGTCGGGAGGTTCCCGCAATCTCCATAGCAAGTCCGCCCATTACGAGAGCCTGCGTGAGACGCTTGATGAAGTCGACACTCTTAAGCTCCTTCATGTCATTATATGCGATGGAGTTAAATGCCATTTTCGATATCATATATGCAAAGTCGTCAACGTAGTCCTTGCCAGCGATATGCGCTATCTTCCAGTCGTTGAGCGCCGTGTACTTGCTCACGGTATCACCGATTCCGGCAAGAAGCTGCCTGTCAGGCGCACTCATTATGACCGACGCATCGACTAAGATTGCATGCGGAATGGTACATTTAAATGACTTACGAGCCTTGCCCTCTGTGCCAAGAACGGCAACTGGTGACGCAAGACTGTCGTTGCTGATGGTAGTTGGAAGCGATATAAGCTTTGCCTTGCTGACGAAAGCCGCGAACTTGGCAAGATCGAGAACCGTGCCACCGCCAAATCCAATAACCGTATGAATATCATTCATCGTTATATACTTGGCCAGCGCCACCGCATTATCGTAGCTTGCCGACTGAATAAGATAAAGCTCGCTGTTAGGAAAACTCTTCTCAATCGCCGCAATGTGATTCTCGAAGATTCCCTTCAGATTTTCCTCTGTAACTAAAATTGTTTTCTTCTCAGAAAGTCCTGGAAGCACATCCTCCATAACCTCTGGAACCCTGCTGAATATCCCATCATCAACTATAAGATGGTATGGTAACTTAAACTGATGCATACACTCCTCCTTCTCATATACCAAACAAAACCCAGAACAAAATGAGTCACTTTGCACGTCCGACGTAGGGGTGACTCAAAAATGAGTCACCCTTACGTCGGAGGTAATAAGTGACTCATTCTAATTATCTATAGATTATTTCGTGACGGCCTGGTCCATTACTTATCATAGTAATAGGGAAGCCGATTTCCTTCTCGATGAACTCGATGTAGTTGCGGCAGTTCTCAGGAAGATCCTCATACTTTGTTATGCCGCGGATATCACTCTTCCATCCTGGAAGAACCTTAAGTACTGGCTTAGCCTTCTTAAGCTTTGTTGTAACAGGGAAGTCCGTTGTAACTACGCCATCTATCTCATAGCCAACACATACTGGAATCTCATCAAGATATCCAAGTGCATCAAGAACTGTAAATGCAACATCTGTTGTTCCCTGAAGGCGGCAGCCATACTTAGATGCAACACAGTCGAACCAACCCATACGACGTGGACGACCTGTTGTCGCACCAAACTCACCCTTGTCACCACCGTGTGTTCTAAGAAGATCAGCCTCTTCTCCGAAGATCTCACTTACGAACTCACCAGCACCAACTGCACTTGAGTAAGCCTTACAAACTGTAACAACTTTCTTAATCTCATATGGAGGGATACCAGCACCGATTGCACCGTAACCAGCAAGTGTTGAAGAAGAAGTAACCATAGGGTAGATACCGTGGTCAGGATCCTTCATTGAACCTAGCTGTCCCTCAAGAAGAACATTCTTGCCATCCTTCATAGCCTGATATAAAAATGCAGAAACATCGGCAACATATGGCTCAACCATCTGCTTATACTCCATAAGAGTCGCATATACTTCATCAACTGTAAGGAGTGGCTTATGATAAAGATGCTCTAAGAGCACATTTTTCTGCGCTATTACTCGCTCGATCTTCTCCTTCAGTGTCTTCTCATCTTCGAAGAGCTCAGAAACCTGGAAACCGATCTTAGCATATTTATCTGAGTAAAATGGAGCGATACCCGACTTTGTTGATCCGAAGGACGCACCAGCAAGTCTCTCTTCCTCATATGAATCAAGAAGAACGTGATATGGCATTACCATTTGTGCTCTGTCAGACACGAGAATCTTAGGTGTTGGAACACCGCCGTCCTCGATAGACTTAATCTCTTTAAAAAGCTTAGGGATATCAAGAGCTACACCATTTCCTATGATACTTGTTGTATGGTCATAGAAAACTCCCGATGGAAGTGTATGAAGTGCGAAACGGCCATAATCGTTAATGATTGTATGACCAGCATTTGCTCCTCCCTGAAATCTTATGACGATGTCGGCCTTCTCAGCCAGCATGTCTGTTATCTTTCCTTTTCCTTCGTCTCCCCAGTTAGCACCTACTACTGCAGTAACCATTAATACGCCTCCTACAATTTATTAATTAACAGTGACTATACTTCACGGAAATATCGCTTACTATAACGACAAAACCCCGCAATTTGCTATTGTACCACAACTTTCCCTAGAAAAAAAGGGGTTATATTGTGACGTTTTAAGAATATGTTGTGACCATTTAGGTAATTATACGATTCTCTGTAACAATCATCTCGGGTTTCTTATCATTTGGCTCCGTCGGAATGCTGTCGATGATCTGGCAGTCAAAGCCTACAGCCACAAATGAAACTGGGTACCCTTCCACCTTCTCGAAGAAGCGGTCATAATATCCACCACCATATCCGAGACGATTCTTCTCGATATCGAAAGCAAGTGCCGGCACTATCACAAGTGTACGTCTGTTCTCACCTAAGAGATGCTCCAGCTCCGCGTCATACATTTTCATATCACTCGTATTCTTAGGCTCCTTGATACCGAAGCTGCCCTTCGTGAACTTACCATCATATAGGTAAAATCTCATTTCCTTCTTGCTTATAACCTTCGGAATATAGACTCTCTTGCCGTCAGCTCGCGCAGAGTTTATCAGCTCCTGTACACGAACCTCACTGCCTATACTCATATAAGCAAGCACGATATCAGCCTCTTCATACAATCTGAGACCTCTCACCGTCTCACATATACTATGAGAATACTCAGCGAGCTCAGTCTCAGTAAGACTGCCTCGGATATCCTTCATAGTCTTTCTAAGCTCAGTCTTTCTATCAACCATACGTTCTATCTTCGGAAGTCTCGCCTTGCTCTTCACATCCTTCACAGCTAGCTCGCTGCCAATCTTAAGAAGTCGCTTCACGCTGGCAGAAAACTCCTGCTGCCTCTCAGGCGCCATATTCTTCAGAGACTTCATGAGTTCGGCTATAGTTTTGAGACCTCCCTCACTTACTTCATGAAGAGTCGTAACACCTGTGGACTCAATCGTCGAGAAAAGAGAATCCGTAAATGCAGCTCGGTCCTCGTCATTCATAGTAGCAAGCCATTTCATCATAGTCTTATCGATGAGATGACTGCTCTCGCTTCGGTGCTCCTCCTCAACAAATCCATTTCCATAGACCTGCCAGGTCATAGGATCATGCTGATTGATACCCTTCGCCGAGCTCTTCACGATATGGTTTTCGTACTCATTTGACAGAAGCACTCCGACTATAGTTTCCTCAGGCAGTATGCTGACCACTCTCGGCAAGATTCGCTTGTAGCCATCCCTCGCCAATATCTCATCTCTGAACCCAGGGCCATCGTTGGAATATACATTTATGATCCTATCCTGGACATTTTGCTCGCAGAAGGCTCCTGCATAAACCGCGAAGTTACCGCCCTTGGAATGACCACCGAGAATCAGGCGTTCGTCTGTATCCTTAAAGTAGTAATTTACGTATTCCACCGCGCGACGCTGCCCAGCAGTCTCATTCATAAATGTAAGATTAAAGTCTTCCTTCCAGCCCACGATGGTGTTATCGGTGCCTCTAAATGCAACGTAACACACTCCATCTGGCAGGCGATAAGTAACTGCTGAATATTGTTCCTCACGGTCAGGACTAATCATATTGATATATCGTCCAACAGTCGTCCCCTGAAAACGCCTGCACTCCGACGCCTTCCTGAGAACCAGAGGAGCACACTTGAAAAATGTATCGCGAGCCATAACCTCTTCTTCCGTATGAATGTTGAAGTATAACCCCGCAGCTTCTTCTATAGGTAGTTCCTCATCCTGTGTCATTACGCCTTCAAAATCCGTATAGGCAATCTGCGCAAGTATTAAGTTATCCACATCATTAAAAGGATCAACGTCAAATGGTATATCTCCACGCCAGTCCAAATACTCTAAAATGTCAGCCATAGCTTTATCTCCTATAGTCTCCGAGCCTCATTTCACAAGCCAGATACATCTAAAAAGACCTCCGCAGCTTTGAGCTTGCAGAGGTCTTGCTAGTGTCTATGGATTACTTATCCCAATTCCAGTTATCGTACTCTATTCTAGTAAGTCCCTTCTCAAAGCTTACCTCAAGTGTCAGCTCATCGAAACCATACTCATCTATATAGTAATACAGATATACGTATGAGTTATCATAACCCATGTAAATGCTACTTGGTTCGCCATAAGCATCGTATATATCCTGAAGTGATGAATGCCATGTGATACCCTTTGAAAGAATGAGTTCTGGATAATTGTCTGAATCGCAGTAATCAATGTCAGCGTCGAACTCATTTACATATGTATCAGCATATGCAAGAGTCTGGTCTGTAGGATTACATGTTGCAACATACAGATCAAACCACTCATCATAGTTAGAATTCTCATGTGAATTAGATGATGAATCTTCACCTGGCTCAAGCTCCTCATCATCCTTGTAGAAGTAATCCTCATTTAGTACCCAATTAGAATCGAGTTCCTTAAGTGAGAATGGTAATGTATGAGTAGTTCCCTCAAATGAGAATGTCATCTGCTTATAATCATCTGGAACACCTTCAGGAGCAGCAACTACATGGCTCTCTGCAGTATTAAGACCGATGATTTCAGCCATGCTTCCAACCTCATCAGAATCGCTCTCGCCATTTGAGCTTGGATCACCCTCGAGATCTTCATCAACAAGCTCAGCATCATCATCTGTAGCTTCATCATCTGTAGCTTCGTCATCTGTATTATCTATAGAAGCTTCTGTATCATCCTCAACTTCTTCCTCTTCTTCCTCAAATACTTCATCTGAGTTATCTTCACAGTCAACGATGTACCATTTTCCACCGATCTTACCACAAGTGAACTCGAACTCAACATCTTCCTCTTTTGTCTCACCGAAAAATGTTACGCTCATAGTAGCATCAACAACTACTCTTGCAGCATTCTTGAACTTAAAGCTTGTCTCGAACTTGTCATTCATTTCCTTAGCTGTAGCCTTAGGATCAAGTCTCTCTGACTCAACAATCTCAGGATCCTTAAGCTCGAAACCAAATGACTTTAGAAGATCTGTCATTTCTTCTGTATCTTCTTCATTAAACTCGTAATCTTCATCATCAGCTATTTCTTCTGGAACATAGCTTTGCATAGTCTCAAAATCAAGATCACTATATGCCTGAACGAATCCAAGTGATGCCTCTTCAGCGCCCTTTATATTCTTTCCACCAAGCATTAGGATTACAGCGATAATAATACCAATCAGTGCAACTGCACCAGCTGCGATTCCTATGATAAGACCCATGTTAGGTCCGCCACTCTTTGGAGGCTGTGGTCCCTTTGGAGCTCCCGGTCCCCCCGGCTGTCCCGGCTGACCTGGCTGGCCTGGCTGGCCAAATGAGTTTGATCCACCTGCAGGTGCATCATTATATACCATACCTGGAGTTGGCTTACTCTGCTGAGCATATGGATTTGCGCCCTGCGCCGCCTGTGGCTGTTGTGGCTGTCCACCGAACTGACCGCCTTGTGGCTTTAGTCCGTCAAACTGACCGCTTTGCGGCTGCTGTGGCTTTGGTCCACCGAACTGGCCGCCTGGCTGCTGTGGTGCCTGTGGCTGTCCACCAAACTGACCGCCTGGCTGCTGTGGCTGTCCACCAAACTGACCGCCTAGCTGCTGTGGCTGTCCACCAAACTGACCACCCGGCTGCTGTACTGGCTGACCACCTGGCTGTCCTGGCTGGCCACCAACCAGATTAGGATTTGGTCCTGTTGGATTCATATTATTTCCGTCCATACTATATTTCTCCCCTTTTCTCTAGACTTCCGGTCTGAACTTTCACTTTCAAACCATCCCTTATTATGCGTATACTTTGCTAGTGTCATTTCATTTCCCATAAATACGCACATTCCCCTAGATTATAACAGTAAACATAAGAAAAGGAAACACCCAAATAGCAATTTAGAGTGTTTCCTGCCAGTTTTATGTCATATGACAAATGTCTATTTAACTAATTAAAAATCGATTTCTTTCAGGTATCTGCTGAGCGCATCCTGCCATGTAGGTAGTGGTTCAAATTCCATTTCCACAAGCTTAGACTTATCAAGTCTTGAGTTAAATGGTCTAGCTGCCTTTGAGATTCCGTACTCAGCTGTAGTAACTGGAGCAACCTCCGTTGTATATCCTGCCTGCTTATAGATTTCCTTAGTGAATTCATACCAAGAGATAAAGCCGCCCTCATTTGTTGCATGATAGTAACCATACTTCTCAGACTCGGCCATATCCACAAGAAGACGAGCAAGGTCAAATGTATATGTTGGAGTTCCAATCTGATCTGAAACGACTGTAACTCTATCGTGAGTCTTTCCAACATTTAACATAGTCTTGATGAAGTTCTTGCCATTTACGCCGAATACCCAAGCGATTCGCACAATGAAATATTTCTCGAGAGTGTTTGCAACTGCAAGCTCTCCATCCAGCTTAGTCTGTCCATACACGCAGAGTGGCGCATAGTCCTTGCAATCAGGCTCCCAAGGCTTCTCACCCTGGCCATTAAACACATAATCAGTGGAAATGTAAATCATCTTACAATCCAGCGCCTTACAAGCATCTGCAATATTCTGAGTTCCATCCACATTTATGGCACGAACCTTAGGCTGATTCTCCTCATCCTCAGCGGCGTCTACTGCAGTCCAGGCTGCACAATGGATAACTACATCTGGCTTGATTTCCTGAATCTTACTAAGCACAGCCTCTCTATTTGTTATATCAAGAGAAACATATGGCATAGTAGTAACTGCTGTGCCGTCAGCCGCTCCACTATACTCAGGCTGGATATCACTTCCAACGCCCTCATAACCTCGAGCTGCAAGATTATTCATTACATCCTGGCCAAGCTGACCACAAACACCTGTCACAAAAAACTTCATAGTTTTATTCTCCTTTATTGTTCAAGCAATTGCTGAACCCGTTGCTTCGCAACTCCTGTTCAGCAATGATGAGGCTTCGCCTCATATAGATTTATCTGATGAAGCACCTTAGAAAGCAAGCTTTCACGGTGCTTATCATATAAATCTGCATGAACATCATTAATCACACGTTTATCTCTGCTGTAAGTCCAAGCTCTGCTTTGTTTGCATCAAGTACTGGCTGAATAACTTCAGTGATGTACTCTTCTGTCTGCTGTGGTGCACGACCAACATAGAGTGAAGGCTTCATCAATTCTTTCAACTCATCAAGAGTCTTTCCAAATGCAGGATCAGCTGCGATGAGGTCGAGGAGGTTATTCTCCTTACCTTCTCTCTTTACATTTGCGCCAGCTTCCATAGAGTACTGACGAATCTTCTCATGAAGCTCCTGTCTGTCTCCACCAGCCTTTGTAGCGTCCATCATGATATTCTCTGTAGCCATAAATGGAATCTCTTCCATGAACTTCTTCTCGATTACCTTATCATAAACTACAAGACCATCTACTACATTTAGGCAAAGATCAAGGATTCCGTCTACTGCAAGGAATGCTTCTGGAACAGAGATTCTCTTGTTAGCAGAGTCATCAAGTGTTCTCTCAAACCACTGTGTAGATGCTACGATTGCAGGATTAAGTGCATCACAGATTACATAGTTTGCAAGGGAAGCGATACGCTCACTTCTCATAGGATTTCTCTTATATGCCATAGCTGATGAACCGATCTGATTCTTCTCAAATGGTTCCTCAATCTGCTTAAGATGCTGAAGGAGTCTTATATCATTTGAGAACTTATGAGCTGACTGTGCGATTCCAGAAAGTACATTCAGAACACGTGAGTCAACCTTACGTGAATATGTCTGACCTGATACTGGGTATACATCGTCAAAGCCCATCTTCTCAGCTATCATTTTGTCAAGTTTCTTTACCTTATCGTGATCTCCGTTGAAGAGCTCAAGGAATGAAGCCTGTGTACCTGTTGTACCCTTTGAACCAAGGAGCTTCTGCTGTGAGATCATGTACTCTACATCCTGAAGATCCATGAAGAACTCATTCATCCAGAGAGTTGCACGCTTACCTACTGTTGTAGGCTGAGCTGGCTGGAAATGAGTAAATGCAATAGTAGGAAGATCCTTATATTCCATAGCGAACTTTGAAAGCTCATTTAAGACATTTAGAAGCTTCTTACGAACGAGCTTCAGACCTTCTGTCATAATGATAACGTCTGTGTTATCGCCAACGTAGCAGCTTGTAGCGCCAAGGTGAATGATACCAGCGGCCTTTGGGCAAGAAGCACCATATGTATGTACGTGTGCCATAACATCATGACGAACCTTAGCTTCTTCAGCCTTAGCCATATCATAATCTATATTTTCAGCATTTGCCTTAAGTTCATCTATCATTTCCTGATTTATACGAGGCTGACCATCTTCGCCCAGAAGATTCAGCTCCATCTCAGTTTCTGCAAGTGCGATCCACAGCTTTCTCCAAGTCTTAAACTTCTTGTCTGGTGAAAAGATATACTGCATCTCCTTGCTGGCATATCTCTGTGAAAGTGGACTTTCGTACTTATCGTAACTCATCATCTATCTCCTTTAATTTATCTAAATATTTTTTCTTTATTTCAACGTAACCACCGAAACAAGTCGGTGTTACTATAATTAACGCTAAGGATGCATAAATTACGGAACACCTTCAACCTAAAACGAAGGATATCCTCATAACTCATATTTACAAT
>CACWGK010000092.1 GCA_902760415.1 uncultured Lachnospiraceae bacterium | reverse complement strand
TAGTGAAAGACCAGTACGCAACTAGCAAGAGGCTAGTAATGAAGAAGAGAGAGGTAGAGGGTTAACAAATGAGTGATGTAAGAAAGACTAAGGCTGTTATTGACAGCGTGAACACAGTCATAAAGGGAAAGGATGCAGTAGTCAGAAAGGTGCTTGCTGCTATTATTGCCGGGGGACACATACTTATGGAAGATATTCCTGGCGTTGGTAAGACAACACTTGCTACAGCATTTGCTAGAAGTATGTCGCTGAATTATAAGAGAGTTCAGTTTACACCTGACGTACTTCCTAGTGATATTCTGGGTTTCTCTATGTATAATGCTGCAACCAAGGAATTTGAATATAGAGCAGGTTCGGTTTTCTGTAATCTGTTCCTCGCAGACGAGATAAACCGTACTTCACCAAAGACACAGTCAGCACTTCTAGAGGTAATGGAGGAAGGAACTGCAACTGTGGATGGCGTCACAAGACGTCTGCCAGATCCATTTATCGTAATCGCAACCGAGAATCCATACGGCTCATCAGGAACACAGATGCTTCCTGAGTCACAGCTCGATAGATTCATGGTTTGTCTATCAATGGGCTATCCAGCTCATGAGGACGCAGTCCAGATTCTTAAGGGAAATGCGTCTAATCCGATCTCACATGTTCAGCAGGTAATCACAGTAGATGAATTAGTTCAGCTGCGACAAGAATCCAACAATATGTTTATTCGAGACGAAATATATGAATATGTAGTAGATCTTGTTGAAGAGACAAGACGCAACCAGATATTCTCAGCCGGCGCTAGTCCACGTGGTACTATAGCGCTTCTTAACATGGCTAAGGCTATGGCAGTTATCGATGGACGAGACTTTGTAACTGCAGAAGATGTTCAGGATGTAGTAAAAGATACACTTGGACATAGAGTAAAGCTTGGCCAGAAGGCAAGAGCGCAGGGAATGAATATGGATGCAGCCATGAAAGCGCTCATCCAATCAGTAAGAACACCAAGGATGTGATAACAATAGTGCCATAAATCATCCATACCTCTGCTTGCAGAGAGGGATGGATGATTTTATGGCACAAAAAAACATGAGGAAGTAGCAGTTTTCATATGAAAACTAGCGGATTCCGAATGTTTTAAGGATTGCGAAAGTATCGATAGATACGCAGCAATCCTTGTTATCACATATAAATACAAATAGTAGATAAGAAAAAGAAACAATATGGAAACAAAGAGTGAGAGACAACTGAAGAAGGAGGCTCGCGAGAAGGAAAAACTCAGGAAGCCGCTTAAAACAGTGGTACATCCCACAAGAATAATCGCGTATCTTGTGCAGGTGGCGATTGTTTATTACACACACGACTTCCTAAGAAATCATTTCCTCATGCTCGTTATGTGGGTAATACTTGCACTGCCTGTCTTTGATCTGATTGCATACATCATGCTCTATCGAGGAATCAGTGTTGAACTTACGGCGCCGGAGAGAGAAGTGAATCGCCAGAATGTAGGATACCTAAATCTTAAGCTTATCAACACAAGCTATATGATATCCTACGATGTAAATGTAAAACTGGATGTGGAGAATACCTTCTATAAAGATAGTAGCGCTACGATACTATCTCTTCCGTGCAGCGCGAGATCTAGTGAAGAAAAGCAGCTTCCTATAAAGTACTCGATGAATGGCATTTATAAGTATTCGATAAGTGCGATTACTATAAGAGATATGCTGGGCTTTGTGTCAGTAAAGAAGGATATCGGACAAACTGCAGAGGTAAATGTTTATCCAGAGAGAGAGCTTGCGGCAGAAGTCGATATGTCCGATATGAATAGGGGTATGACCGAGAGTGAAGAGACAGTCAAGAAGGGACATGATTTCTCTGATGTATCTGATGTTCGAGAGTATATCCCTGGCGATAAGTTGATGAGCATCCATTGGAAGCTTTCTGCGAAGAGAGATATTCTGATGGTTAAGGATAGAGTTGCTATGTCGGATCAGCAAATGGTAATTCTGACAGAACTCTCTGGCTCTGACGAAGATGTGGACGAAGTGCTTACACTGACGTATGCGGTGACGAAGAGACTCGTTCAGGATCAGACATATGTAAGGCTGCTTTGGTGGAGTGAAGGAAAGTACTCATTTGAAGAGAGACAGATAATGAGTCTTAGTGATCTGAGAGAAGCCTTCACGTCAATCTATTATGAGTCGATTTACTATGATCCTGAGAAGACTAGAGGTTATATGCTTAGCATCTATCCAGAACTAAAGGCATATGTGAAGGTCTGCATGAAGGATGGTCAGCCAAATGTATTAATCCTCGAACAAGATTAAAGAAAGTAGTTTATGAATAATAATGGTATATGGGAAAAACTGAATAAAGATATATCATTTAATAAGAAGCCTAAGCAGAAGAAGGCTCTTTCGGCTTGGAACAGAGAAGACAGAACTCCTGTAAAGCTTTGTAAAGGTGCTGAGATTGATGAAGCTGTCTACGATATAAGTGAGAATAGATATTTCACCCTCATCATGAAGGGCGTAATCGTCTACATGATCACGGCAGGTGGAATAGGAGCATATCTTACAGCTTTTGATATAGCATTTAACCAGATCCTTTTTAACATTGTGATTCTGGCGACAGCTATTATCTGTGCAATGCTGTATCACTCATTTAAGTCAGAGAACCTGGGCTATCTAGGGTTCTTCTCGATATACGCTATAACTATGTTCCTTTTCAGGGACTATATAAACTCTGGCTTCTACGCGGTGCTTAACGATACTATCGATTGGGCGTCGATTTACTTCAATGCCGAAGGTTTCCAGTACTACAATGAGCGTATATCCAACAGGTATGCCGCGGTAACAGTTGCGGCCTGCATCATCGGTATCGCGATGAACGTTCTACTGAATAACTATATTCTGAGACGTGCGAGATATATTGTGGCCATTGGTCTGTCGCTTTCTATAAATGTTATCGCCTTCTATATGGAGAAGGAACCTGATACATTTTATACGATTATAGTACTGTTCGGAATACTCATGACATTTTTCCTCAAATGTGGTCGTCACTTCTACCTCTGTCGAAGGGACCATATCTATGCAAGGACGAAGAATGGTATCACCTACCAGCTAGATCATAAATCGCTTCTTCATGGAATCATAATAGCACTATGCTATATAGTTGTTGTAGTTACGCCCCTTAGCGTTATGTACAACAAGAATTATTACGACTCTTTTCAGGAAGCCAGCGAGACAAAGCTTATAACTCGTGATGAATTCCAGAACTTTATTACACTTGGTTTCTTTGGAATCATAGATCATTATCCTAACAATGGTGGTCTGTCGACGGGTGAACTGGGCGGTGTTGCGGCGGTTCGACTTGATTATATGACCGATATCACGGTTCTCTATACGCCATATTCGATGGATACTTTATATATCAAGAACTTTACGGGCGACAGCTACATGCCTTATACCAATAAATGGAATCAGACGGCTATCGCTAAAAATACTTACACGACTGAAGTTGCTGCGCTTAAGAAAGCGTATGAGTCTGGCGACGAGCACACGGCGCAAGGCTACATGACTATAACAAATGTGGAAGCTCCGGCTATGCCATACGAGCCTTACTATTCAGACGGCGACTCAAAGCCGGTATTCTTCCGAAAGAGTCAGTCCTATACTTATTATCCACGTTTTAAAGATAGTACAGTTACTATAAAGAATTATACGCCGGATTCTGTGTATCTGGATGTACCTAGCGAAAATGAAGAAGTCATAAAGGCGTTCATTGAAGAAGCAGGACTTAAAAAGGGCGACACCATGGATGTGGTAAATCAGGTGAAGCAGTATTATATAGAGAATATTCCTTATACTATAAGACCTGGAGCAACCCCTTGGCGAGAGGACTTCGTTAATTATTTCCTTACAAAGAATCGTAAGGGCTACTGTGCTCATTTTGCATCAGCTGCTACTCTTATTTTTAGAAAAATGGGAATTCCAGCGAGATATTGCGAAGGCTATGCAGTATCATTTAACCAGATGACCCTGAATGGTGAACTGGTGGAAGATGCTGATTATTCAAATTATTATGATGGTTACAATGAACTCGGTGAGACAGGTCTTGTCCGAATCGACGTGAGTGATGCAAATGCACATGCCTGGGTCGAGGTATATGATAAAGACAGGGGCTGGGTTGTCGTTGAGGTGACACCTCCATCAGGCCGTGACGAGGATGAGACGACGGATAACTTCTGGGATTCCTTCAACAACATCTTTGGCGATGGCGAGGAAGATAACTCAGACCATGAAGCAAATATTAACGAAAATGTAGACCTGTCTGCTGCAGATAGAGTAATGCGTGTCGTTGCATTTATCATCATAGCTGGACTTATCCTGTTTGTTCTGGGCTTTATCGCGCTTAAGATACTGCCAAGCGTTCAGTACTATATAGCATTCTCGAAGGCGGGCCCTTCCGATAAGCTGATTCTCAGATACGGACGCTTCGTGAAGAAGAAACGCAAGAAGGATGAGAAGTTCCGCGACAAGATGAATTATACGGAACAAATGATGTACCTCCTGCCATTTTCTGAAAGAGACCGCGAGAGAATGGTGGATATCCTGGACCGTGCTGGATTCTCGAGAAGTGGAATCTCTGAGAATGAAATGAACTTCGCTATGTCGATCCTTGATGATTTCTTCAAAGGTTTGAAGAAGAAGCCTGGTGTAAGATAAACCAGTGGTATATCAAAATGTTGTTGACATTCTTAATTACAGTGTGTTATCTTACACACATCAATTAAATAGTCGTAACTAATTGTTACGAGCCATCAAATGCGATGATGGGGAATAGTAAATGATGAAGATTCCTGATGACCATATCATCAAGAGAACTGCCGGGTGGTGCAAGGCAGAGGATATTCACATCGAACTCGCCCCTGAGCAGGTTGGGTGAATCTCTGATAGATAAGAGTTAGTAGTTCAATCCGGGACCTCCCGTTACAGAGGAAAGATATAAGAGCTACTTAGTAGTAAAGAAGTACTAAGCGAAGCCCCGTATCGATGAGTGCATGTGACTAGGTCACATGAAGTAGAGTGGTACCGCGTGAATTCACGTCTCTACAAGTGTTACACTTGTGGAGACGTTCTTTTATGTTGTTAAAATTTTTAAATCATAGTAAAATAATAATTTGGAGGTAATGAGACATGAAGAATTATGAGCATTACAGAAGAGGTTATTTCATGCCACCTGTGGAGTGCACAGAGTGGGTAAAAAAGGAGTATATAGACAAGGCTCCTATCTGGTGCAGCGTTGACCTACGTGATGGTAATCAGGCGTTGGTTGTACCTATGAGCCTTGAAGAGAAGCTTGAGTTTTATAAGGAACTTATCCGTATCGGCTTTAAGGAAATCGAGATTGGATTCCCTGCAGCCAGCGAGACAGAGTATGAGTTCTGCCGCCGCCTTATAGAGGATGATCTTATACCTGATGATGTTACAATACAGGTACTTACTCAGGCCAGAGAGCATATCATAAAGAAGACATTTGAAGCTGTTCGCGGAGCTAACCCTAAAAATGTAGTAGTTCATGTATACAACTCTACAAGCGTTGCACAGCGTGAACAGGTATTCAAGAAGTCTAAGGAAGAGATTAAGCAGATTGCTATCGACGGTGCAGCGCTTCTTAAGAAGCTTGCTGACGAAGATGGCGCAGAATATAGATTTGAGTACAGCCCAGAGAGCTTCACAGGCACAGAGCCTGAGTATGCACTTGAGGTTTGTAATGCAGTTCTTGATGTATGGAAACCAACTCCAGACAGAAAGGCTATCATTAACCTTCCTGCAACAGTTGAGATGTCACTTCCACACGTATATGCTAGTCAGATCGAATATCTTAGCAAGAATATGAAGTATCGTGAAAATGTTATACTTTCACTTCATCCACATAACGACCGTGGTTGCGGTGTTGCAGATGCTGAGCTTGGTATCCTTGCTGGAGCAGATAGAATAGAAGGAACACTTTTCGGAAATGGTGAGAGAACAGGTAATGTAGATATCATCACTCTTGCTATGAATATGTTCACACACGGCGTAGATCCAGAGCTTGACTTCTCTGATATGCCAAAGATTCAGGAAACCTACGAGAGACTCACTGGAATGGAGATATATCCTAGAGAGCCTTATTGTGGTAAACTGGTATTTGCTGCATTTTCAGGTTCTCATCAGGACGCTATCGCAAAGGGTATGAAGTGGCGTGAAGAGGATCCAGATCAAATGTGGACAACCCCTTATCTTCCACTTAATCCTGAGGATATTGGACGTACTTATGACGGAGATGTTATCCGAATCAATTCACAGTCTGGAAAGGGTGGAGTAGGATTTATCCTTGAGACAAAGTATGGCTTCAACCTTCCAAAGAAGATGAAGGAAGATGTTGGATATGCAGTTAAGAGCGTATCAGATCATGGACATAAGGAACTTCAGCCAGAAGAAGTATATGAGATATTTAAGAATCAGTATGTAAATGTTGATTCACCAATTAAGTTCATCGAATGTCATTTCCAGCAGGTGGATGGCATCAAGTGTGAGCTTACTATCGAACGTGATGGCGTGCATAAGGTTTATCATGGACAGGGAAATGGACGTCTTGATGCAATCAGTAACGCAATCATGAGACATTTTGCAGTAACATTTGAGATCGTAAATTACGACGAGCATGCTTTAACAAGAGGCTCAAACTCACAGGCCTGCGCTTATGTGGCTATCCAGGTTAACGGCCAGGATGAGGTTAACTATGGAGCTGGAATCCAGACAGATATTATTGAGGCATCAGCGTATGCTCTTATCAGTGCTGTAAATAAGGCGCTTCAGTCACAGCACCTTAGCTAGAAAATAATGGAGCCCTAGTTGTTCCATTTCACTATAACTTAGAGAATGATATGGCAAATGAAGAAAAAGACAATGTAATATATGTCTCCGGTTCAGAGGAGACAAGGCGCGAGAATGCCCGCCGGAAGGCTGACAGACAGAAAAGCCGCGTTACCACATTTGTGATAGCGGCTGTTCTGCTGATTATTGTAGTGGTCGGAATCTATGTACATTTGAAGATACAGACCTACAAGGGCATAAAGGTTGTGTCTTCTGTCGAAACCGTGTATGACGCAAATGCAAATTATGCAGAGTTTGCGGATAACGTTCTGAAGTACACCCCTGATGGCGTGTCGTATATCAACAAAAATGGCGAAGTTGTGTGGACTGCCGGCGAGGACTTTAAGGTTCCTATAGCTGACGTGTGCGGCGACTATGCTGTTGTTGCTGATAAGGGCGGCAATCTGGTTGCGGTGTATGGCGTAGAAGGCGCTATTAGTACCGTGAAGATGCCATATACCATTTGCGACGTAGGAGTGGCAAAGCAGGGCGCGTTTGCAGTTATCCTAGAGTCGGACTCTACAAATTATATTCACATGTACGACAAGACCGGCCAGATCATATACGAGATTCAGACATCTATCGACAAGAGCGGTTATCCTATGGATATTGCTGTATCCGACGACGGACGCAAGCTCTTTACCAGCTACTTTAAGATGGATGGCGTAAATATAAAGAATAATCTTACTGCTTACAACTTCGATGAGGTTGGTCAAAATGAGAACGCCGACAGAATGGTGGGTGGTTACTCATTTGACGAAGAAATGATTCCTAAGGTGGAATTCGTGACAAATGATATCGTAGCCGCATTCTCTGACAAGGAGATTCTTCTATACAATATGAAGGAGAAACCATCCGAGAGGGCAGCTATTCCTTACGAAGGTGAGGCGAGCAGCGTATTCTACTGTTCAGACTATATAGGCATAATCTATCCAGATAAGAGCGCGGGTACCAGCACAGGCTACAAGCTCGTGACCTACGATCTCTCTGGTAAGGAGAAGTACAGCTACTCCTTCAATATGGATTATGATAAGATATACACCACTCCGGAAGAGCTCATTCTGACCGGAGGAAATCAGTGTCTTATAATTCAGGAAAGCGGACGTACCAAGTTTGCGTATACATTTGATGGACTCGTGAAGTCTATGACTCCATCGGCGAGCCGAAATGAATACATCGTGACCTACGAGAATAGAACTGAAACAATCCGTCTTCGCACAGAAGACGAATAAAATGAGTCACCTCCCACCTCGGACGTAAAGGGTGACTCATTTTAAATGAGGAATATACATGTACTACATATATTTTGGTATTGGAGCCATTTTACTAATAAGTGCGATACTAGGACTGAAGAGAGGACTTCTAAGAACTCTCTTCGGTCTTGTTGCGTTAGTGGCATCCCTCGCTATAACCTTCTTTGTGACCCCATACGTTTCGGACTATCTCATCAAAGAAACAGTTATAGAAGATAAAATCGAGGAGAAGATCTATTCGAAGCTCGAAAATGCCATGAAGGAAAAGGTGAAGGAGTCGCTGGAAAATGCAGGCGTCACCACCGATTTATCTAAGCTGACCGATGAAGAAACCCAGGCGTTACTGGCAGAAGATCCAGATAAGGCGACCCAGGTGCAGCTAATCGATGGACTAGATCTACCTGATGTGGCAAAGACTTCAATTATCGAGAATAACAATGATGACATGTACTCAGCACTGGGAATAAGCAGCTTCTATCATTTTATCTCCCGTTACGCAGCAAGGCAGATAGTGAAGGTCGGAACATACGTGGTCGTCTTCATCTTGTTTAGACTTGTATTTCTTCTTATAGGAGTAATTATCACCCATGTGGTAGAAGAACTCCCGGCCCTTTCTGCAGCCAATCGATTCTGCGGAATGCTTCTGGGGCTAGCAGGGGGAATGGTGGTCATATGGATATTTATGATAGTCGCGAGTTTCGTCTTTGGCGCAGCCTACGATAGTATGATTGCTCAAAATGAAATCTTAACCCTTATAGATCAGAATAACCTAGTATTATATCTGCTAACAAAGCTATAAATTACTAAGACCAGTTGAGACTAGTCTCAATTGGTCTTTTTGAACAAATGAAGTGGTCATCTTGAAACTGTTTTGGTTAAAATAACGGAGAAAAAATGGTTTCAAAAAAAAATAAAAAAAAATTAAAAAAAGTTGTTGACATACCGAAAAGGAAGTAGTATTATGAACAAGCTGTCGCAGGGAAAGACAAAAACGAAAGACAACAAAGCGACGCTTTTTTGTTCCTTAAAATCACATATTTTAAAGGCAAAAGAAATGTACTTTAACAACAGAATAATGATGA
>CACWGK010000091.1 GCA_902760415.1 uncultured Lachnospiraceae bacterium | reverse complement strand
GGGACGTCCTATAGGAATCGGACGAGTCATCTGGGACCATGGCTATGTAATGTATATAGCGGATATCATCGTCATTCCAGAGTATCAGGGAAATGGGCTGGGACGAGTCATTATGGAGCAGGTGATGGACTTTATACATGAGCAGTTAAAACCCGGGTATAAGTTTATGGTGTCACTATGCTCCGCAAAGGGAAAAGAAGAGTTTTATAAAAAGTTCGGTTTTGTAGTAAGACCAAATGATGATGTTGGCCCCGGTATGCACCAGTGGTTTGCAAATGAGCAAGGTTGCTAAAAATGAGGGATGTCCCTGAATGTTTTTGAAATACCTACATAATAGTTAAGAAAGAAGGAAATGAATATGATATTACGAGCATATAAGAAAGAAGATTCGCCTATAATTTCCACATGGCTTAGAACAGAAGAAGAGCTATATAAATGGTCGTCAGACAGATTTAATAAGTTTCCTCTGGAAGAAAATGATATAGAAGAAAATTACGTGCCTCAGTTACTAGCTGGCAGATTCTTCCCACTTACAGCAGAGGATGAAGAGGGAAATGTTATAGGACATTTTATTATAAGATACCCAAGAGAAGATGACGACAGTAGTGTAAGATTCGGATTCGTTGTAGTTGATCCAAAGCTTCGTGGAAAAGGTTATGGAAAAGAGATGCTCCTTCTGGGAGTAGAGTACGTAAAAGAAAACTTAAGTGCCAAAAGGATTGATCTTGGAGTATTCGAGAATAATGAAAGTGCAAAGCACTGCTACGAAGCAGTAGGCTTCAAAGAATACGCTGTAAGGGACTGCGAACTGCCGATTGGAAAATGGAAATGTATAGATATGGAGATGTTTATATAGATAAGGAGCGGTATATAAATGAGTAAAGATTTTGATATAAGGCTGATTACTATAGAGGACTATGACGAGATATTTGCTCTTTGGAATGCTACTGAGCAGAGCCGTAGGGCTCTGAATCCGGTGGATGACTCCCGTGAAGGGATTGATAGATATCTGAAGCGTAATCCCAATACCTGCTTTGCAGCGGTATCTTCAGGACAGATAATTGGAGTAATCCTTACAGGTCATGACGGCCGTCGTGCCATAGTTCATCACCTATCGGTGCATCCGGATTTTCGCAGGATGGGTATAGCTGAGACACTTGTTTCTACTGCGGAGAAGGCACTGAAGAAGGAAGGAATTCAGAAAATCTTCGGACTGGTATTTAAGGATAATGATCCTGCAAATTCATTTTGGGAAAGCCAGGGATATTCGCTTAGGACAAATCTCAACTACCGAAATAAAAGCCTGAATGATGAGATTCCGGCAGGCGAATGAATATAGGCTTGAAGCTATTGATAGATGAACCTGGAAACTACGATTTGATAGATATTGAGTAAGTTTAGCCTGGAGGTACAAAGAAATGATCATAAAAGATATAGATGATGGTAAGTCCTTTGATTGGGGTAAGACCTCAAAGGATTATGCGAAGTATAGAGACATATACCCACAGGAGTTCTACGATTACATTCTAAATCTTGGACTTTGTAAGGATGGTCAGAAGGTTCTGGATATTGGAACAGGAACCGGTGTACTACCTAGAAATATGTATAAGTATGGAGCTTCCTGGGTTGGAACTGATATAGCTGAGAACCAGATCGAGCAGGCAAAGGCCCTTGCTGCTGAAGCGGGAATGAATATCGAGTTCTTTGCATCCAAAGCGGAAGATGTATCATTTCCAGAGGAAACATTTGATGTGATCACTGCCTGCCAGTGTATCTGGTATCTAAATCATGATGTGACTGCGCCTCAGTTTGCAAAGATGTTAAAACAGGGCGGACACTTTCTGATTCTCTATATGGGCTGGCTTCCGTATGAAGACAAGATTGCCGGAAAGAGCGAAGAGATAATACTTAAGTATAATCCAGTATGGAATGCATATGGAGATACAGTTCATCCGGTATGGGTACCTGATCAGTATCTGAATCATTTTGATTTATTATCTCAAAATGAGTTCAGGGTTGATATTCCATTTTCGAGAGAGGGCTGGCACGGAAGAATGCGAGCAAGTAGGGGTGTTGGAGCAGGCATGGGACCTGAAGAACTTGCGGCCTGGGACAATGAGCATATGCAGATGATGATGGAAAATGCACCAGAAAGCTTTTTTGTGAAGCATTATGTATCGATTGCAGATTTGAAGGTGAAGAAACAGTGATGAATTAGATGGTTAAGATTTTATTGGAGGAAAGATATGGTACTTGAAGAATTCAGCAAGGAAAAGGATTCGATAATCAATCCTTGGAACTTTATAGAAAAATTACCGGGAGTTCCGAAGGTGGCAATAAGCTGCTACTCATTTGTGACATTTGACAGAATGCTGGCAAGCTTTGAAAAGTGTGAGCAGATATGGGAATTTAAGGTCGCAAATCAGAGGATTCCGATATATAAGGTAGAAAGAGATGGTAAGGAATATGTTCTTTTTAACTGTGATGTAGGGGCACCTGCTGCAGCTGGATGTGTGGAAGAAATCTATCAATTAGGAATTGAAACTATGATCATATTCGGAACCTGTGGAGTTCTTGATTCCAGTATAGACGACTGTGCAATCATTATTCCTGATATGGCGGTTAGAGATGAAGGGACAAGTTATCACTATGTTCCGGCTTCAGACGAGATAGAGGTAAATAAGACTATTTTGAAAGATGGTATAACGGTTCCAAGTATAAAGGATACATTTATAGCCCTCCTGGAAGAGACGGGTATCAGTTATACGATAGGAAAAGTATGGACAACAGATGCCATCTATAGAGAGACAAGAGAAAAAATGGAAATGCGGAAGAAGGCAGGTTGTGTCGCTGTTGATATGGAGTGTTCTGCCCTTGCTGCAGTGGCGCAGTTTAGAGGGAAAAATATGTTTACATTTTTCTATGCGGCAGACAATCTTGATACTGATGAGTGGGATAGCAGGAGTCTTGGAAATTATGACAAGATTGAAGAGAAGGACGTTATAGCTGAGCTTGCTATTCAGCTGGCAGATCGAATCACACAGGAGAAAATGTAATGAAGGACGAATTATTTGCAAATTATAAAACTCTTGAGTCAGATCGACTATTACTGAAACCGATAACGCTTGATGATACTTCAGACCTTTTTGAGATATATTCGAATAAAGAGGTCATGCTTTATTTCGATGACCGAGAAGCTTTTAAGGATATAAGTGAAGCGGAAAAGATGGCGAAGGATTATGTTGAAGCCTTAAAAAATCAATGGTCTATGCGTTGGGGGATAGTACTAAAAGAAACCGGTAAGCTTATCGGAACCTGCGGTTTCCATGCTATATCTGATTATGATAAGAGGATAGAAATCGGTTATGATCTTAACAGGAATTACTGGGGAAACAAGGTGATGAAAGAAGCACTTTCCATGATCATCAGTTTTGCTTTTGAGAATTCTGATGTGAATAGGATAGAGGCATTTGTTGAACCACCTAATACAGCATCTCATATGTTACTTGAAAGGCTTGGCTTTGTCATGGAAGGAACTCTTCGTAAGCATGAAATGTGTCGAGGAGAATTAATAGATATTGAGATACTTAGCCTATTAAGAGAGTGACAATGTAAGTGGATGAAAATATTTTTGTCACCTTTTCCTGCTTTCAGGCATTTATCATGTGAAGGGGCGAGGAAGAGCTTCCGTATCGCGACGCCGCTTTTGTACAGAATATCTAAGAAGTGAAGGAGACTAATATGATTAGAAAGGTCGCTGATACAGACCTGGAACAGACGATAGATGAATATAGTGATATGCTTTACAAGATATGTTTTCTGATTCTTAAGAATGAAAATGACGTAAAGGATGTACTTCAGGAAACATTCATCAAATACATGACTAAGTCGCCTGATTTTAAGTCTGAAGATCACAAGAAAGCCTGGTTGATTAAGGTATCGCAGAATAAATGTAAGGAATTCCTGAGATTTCACAAAAGACATGCCGCAGTCCCTCTTGATGAGGTGGAGGAAAGCATTAGTGTTACAGAAGGAATGGATGCATATACAACTTCAATCTTAGGTCTTATATGGAATCTTAAGTATAAGCTTAAGAGTGTGGTTATCCTTTACTACATTGAAGGCTACAGTGTTAAAGAGGTGGCTCAGATACTTGGTATCTCTGAGTCAGCTGTAAAGAAAAGACTGGAAAGAGCCAGAAAAGAACTTAAAGCAGTTGCAGAAGTAGGAGGGGAATTAGTATATGAGAGAATATAATATAGATAAAAATCTTTTGAATAACATAGAGATTTCGGATGAGATGAAGCAGGATCTGATATCAGATGTTAAGCAAGGAAAAAGAACCAGCAACAGAAAGTTTAGGTATTCAACAGGACTGATGGCTGCGTGCATATTTGGTGTTGTGGCTTTTAGTGGAGCGGGGGCTAGTGCGGCTTATCTCAGTTATAAGAACCGTGTTGAAAATATGCCTAAGCAGGAAAAAGAAGAATATGTTCAGAAGCTGGAAAATGATACATATAATTCACTTGAAGAATCAATGACCAGAAGTTTTACAAAGGAAGAAAATGACAGACTTATAAAACTTCAAAATGATTATTATAAGAATGGAGTATTCCCGAAAGAGAATATGCCTCATCTAAAGAGTCTAAGCGAGCTGGAACCGGATATGCTTGCTTATGTAGAAGAAGACAATATGATTCATGTTCCTGAGTCTGAACTAACTGACGAACAGATACTTCAGTATGTGGATCATATGGCTAAATATATATACACTATTGAGGAGAATAATAAGCAGGAAGCATCTGAGGAACAGGTACAGGCTGATGAAGCTGAAGGTTCTGATACTATTGATGAAGAATTATATGATAAAACAGTTTTCGATGTATCTGAGGAGGATGAGGAAGCCTTTAGGAAGCAGTCCTGGGATCTGATAAAAGATTTCTATGGTGAGGATGGAGAAGATTTAGATGATACCTGGATGTTTGATGTAAGTGGATTCCAACCATCTGAATTAGATGGCATGGATGATATATGGGACGGATATAATATAAATTGGATTGAAAGTGAAGCTCCTAATTCAAAGATGTATCAGATTGTTATTCCAAAGAATGAAGACGGAGTATTCAGTATATCAAAATCCGGACTTGAAGTATTTAATGATGCTGAGGAATATAGCTGGGACGAAGCTAAGCAGTATACTGCACAGGGTGAAGAAACCGTTAAGCAATTCGTTAAGGAAAAGTTTGGTCTTGGTGAACCTGACCGCATCGAATATAGTGGATTTGAAAATCTTGAAGGAGATCCGATCAAAAGCGAGATTATGACATTTAACCTATATTACGGAGAACATTATGTGGCAGTAGACTGGCTCATTTCTAAGGATAAGGTAAATGGAATAATAGGAAGTGGATTAATTGAATTAAATAAGGATGAATAAGAATTAAATGGGAAGACAAACGAAAGTTGTCTTCCCATTTTTTTACTTCTCTATTTCTGAAGATTTTGGATCTCTTTGATAAGAGCATCCTGCTTCTTTGTTTCTGAAAAAACTCTGTAGTAATAAAAACCTGCCAGAAAGATATATGGTATCGTAAATGAACGGTAGAATTCAAACCATCCTCTTGGAGAGATAGGAGAAACAAATATACTTATCAGCAGTAGCATGCCACCGATAAGGGCACTTGCTATAAGGTACTGAGCAATCATCATAAACAGAGGACTGAAGTTATCGAATAGTTTATGCAGAAAGAGGACAAATGTTGCGATTGTACATGTTGCGAACATAACCAGTACATTTATGTTATTAGTCTCAGTGCCTGCTATGATATTTACTATGGCTCCAAGTACGGATAAAAATGTATATACACAGCAAAGCTCTACAAGAAATTCCTTTACTTTTTCTTTCATTATCCCATCCTCCTCATTCTTTGAAGGTATTCCTTAAAACTCTTGTTGTAGCTTCTGTTGATGCATATTCGGTCTCCGTTATCGAAGGAGGCGTACACCTTCATGTTGGTGTCAGGTTTTAGCTGTTTGATTTTATATATGTTTATAAGATTAGATTTGGATACTCTGACAAAACCATAATTCCATAGCATTTCTTCACAGTTGGCAAGAGTATTCATGATTCGGAATACTCCGTCCTTTGTGTATGCAAAGAGTTTTCTGTCTACATGATCGAGGTAGTAGATTTCTTTTGCATCCAGGATTATCTCTTCACCGTCGTCTAGATCCTCGTCAGCGGGGCGACCGCCGAGAGTAGGACGCTCAGACTTAACTGTATCTATCAGCTGTTTGATAACGGGACGCATATTGGTGAAATGTATATCGACCTTTTCTTCTTTTATATTTTTATCTTCATACAGATTTAGCTTCATTTTTGTTCCTGTTCATCTCTCTTGGTAGTTTAAAAAGAGAGATAATTATTTATTTGTATTAAGGAATGCTTCGACTGTGTCCATATATTCTTCTGGGCAGTCAATGATTCCTTCAATGTGTGCGCTATCGAAATGTACAATCTGCTTATTTGAACAAGCTACGTTATTATATACCATTTCAACTTGGTTAGGAAGACATACCTCATCTTTATCAGAGCAGATTATAAGTGTAGGAATGTTATCCTTTGCTACAACATTTATAGTATCGCCATCGTTATAGTCTATCTTGTTTACTACATTCATATAGAACTTGCTTGTGCCTGTAAAATACTGAGCGACAAAGCTTTCTGTATCACCATCACCGAACATCTCCTTAAGGATGAGCTCCATTCCTGGAACAGGGCTGTCACAGATAATAGCATCAGCTGCATTTACATCACCAGGAGTTACATTTGAAGCATAGATTGCTGTTGTCTGAGCTCCCATAGACTGACCGTGTACATAAACTGTTTTCTTGCCAAGAGTTTCTCTTGCGTATTCAACCATAGCGCGGACATCAAGCTGCTCATTTATACCAAAAGTAACTCTGTCATCAGGATTTGATCCGCAACCTCTCTGGTCGATAGCGATTACATCATAACCTCTCCTCAGATAGCCTTCAGCAAGTGGAGCTGTACAAGCTCTGTCGCCACCTGCGCCGTGAACTAATATAACACAGGTATCACAGTCATTACTGTAGTATGTAGCAGGAACTGTGTTTCCATCTTCTGCGGTTGCACTGATTTCTGCTCCTTTGTATGTGTCCTCAAAGGCTGAGTAGTCATAATCCCAAACTTCCATCTGCTTTAGACTATTATCGTGAGTATCCTTACCTGCATTCTGGTGAAGTATCTTGTCTGCGATAAAACCTCCGAAGCAAAATGAACCGCCAGTTGCAAGTACTAGAAGTGTGCTCACTGTTATAATAATTCCCTTTTTTAACCTGTTCTTCTTCATAATTCTTTTCTCCTTCGTGTGTCTGTTTTGTTTGATGAGGTGACTATATCAGAAGAACAAAGAACACGTACGAAAATCTGCTCAAAGTGCAATTGGGGATGCATAAGTTACATTTTTTTTATTGACAAGTATATATACACATTGTATATTGTGTATATCAGATATATACAATATACAAACTGAGGTATATGATATGGATAATGTAAAAACTTACGAAAATGCTATAGAAATAAGGAATCTTACCAAGAAATATGATGGCTTCACACTGGATAATGTGAGCTTCGATGTACCCAAGGGGAGCATCATGGGATTCATTGGACAGAATGGAGCGGGCAAGACAACGACAATAAATTCACTTCTCAATATCATTAACTGGGATAGTGGCGAGATAAGGCTTTTAGGACAGGAAATGCCGGAACATGAATTTGAAGTAAAGGAACAGATTTCTGCTATATTCGATGTGCTTCCATTTAATGATGATCTGTCGGCAAAACAGCTTACTCGTATTATGAGAGGCATATGGAAGGAGTGGGATGAGGATACATTTCTGAACTACCTGGAAAGATTCCAGCTTCCATTTAAGAAAAAGTTTGGACAGTTTTCCAAAGGTATGAAGATGAAGCTTCAGATAGCTGCAGGGCTTTCTCATAATGCAAAGCTTCTCATTATGGATGAGGCTACAACAGGACTCGATCCGGTTGTAAGAAATGAAATCTTAGATATATTCCTTGAGTATCTTCAGGATGAGAATAACTCGATTCTTATGTCATCACATATCACATCAGATCTCGAGAAGATAGCGGATATGGTTACATTTATCGATAAGGGAAGGATACTTCTTACAGGAATAAAGGATGAAATCCTTGATAATCATGGCGTTGTTAAATGTTCCAAGAAGGATTTTAAGGATTTTGAAAGAGGAGATTATATAAGCGCCAGAGTTACTGACTTCGGAGCTGAGGTAATGGTAAGTGACCGTAGTAAAGCGGCAAAGAAATACTCGGGTGCTGTGATTGATAAGACAACACTTGAAGAGATAATGCTTTTCTATGTAAATAGGGATCGGACCCAGTGGAGTTAATGCTTAAGTTGGGCTTAGAGTGTGTGACATCGATGAAGGAGTCGATTATGAAGGAACTAATCTTAAGGGATATATATTTAATAAGAAAAAATCTCCTTATAACCTTTGGAATATTTGTAGTTATATTCATGCTAGGTCTTTTATCTGTTTTATCTGCTAAGTATGGGAACATAGCGAAATATGCATTTGATAGTGGAGTAATAAATGATGTACTTCAGACTTCGACAGCTTTTGGAATAGTAGCAGGTGTGATACTCGGAACTTCTGTGGAGCATATATATAATCTTATTAACAAGGATTATAACTGTGGGTGGCATCAGTACCTTTTATCTTCGGGAATTAAGCCTGAAACCATAGTCGGCGTGAAATATCTGATGGTGGTCATTATAGATATCATATGTTTAATGACAGGTGTAGGAGGATGCCAGCTTCTGAAAGCTATAGCTGGAGCAGGTGAGGGGTTACTCATCAAAGGGGCTTTTGCCAATCAGGAAGGGATGATCATACTTGTATGGTTTTCATCTATACTTCTCATTATCGGGGGATATTTTTCTGCATTGGAATATGCTTATAAGGGAAAGAGTAACCAGAAGACTGATATCATCAAATTTCTTCCGATTATGGTGGCTATCATAGCTGGAATGATATTCTTCTTCATCATGGAGCAGGATGAAGAAGCAAGTAAGAGACTTCTTCTGGCTCTGTTTGATAAGCTGCAGAATGTGACGGTATTATATATCGTACCAATCGTAACATCATTAGTGGTTACAGTAATCTGCTACCTGATTTCTGTAAGAATAGTTAAGAAAGAGGGGAAGCGAGTATGAGAGGTTTAATATAT
>CACWGK010000090.1 GCA_902760415.1 uncultured Lachnospiraceae bacterium | reverse complement strand
AAGACACCCCTGACAAGAACATTGCCGAGGTTATCGTAGCCAAGCACAGGAATGGGCCGGTGGGGACGGTGCGGCTGTTCTTCCAGAAGGAGTTTACGAGGTTTATGAACATGGGAAGGGAATACGCGTAGATACGAAAGGGAAAATATCTTTGATGGTATGGAATCGGGAGAATGTTGAATATGAATATATTAAATTATAAGCAGTGAGGAGATGAGGGAGTTTGAAAAAAGGACGAGTAGCACCACCACCCACGCAGATGACTGTGGAAGAAGTCATGGAAGCTGCGGGGGTGGGCAGAAACGCTGCCTATCAGATTATTAAGAAGTTGAATGCGGAACTGGAGGCAATGGGCAAGCTAACCTTTCGTGGTCGTGTCAATCGTAATTTTTTTAAAGAAAAAATCTGCTATGATAGCAGAGAGGCTTGATATGAGCAACAAGGGGCAGCTACACGCTGCCCCTTGTTGCTCATAGGGAGGAATTATCTATGGATAGGAAAGTATATGCGTATGGTAGAGTATCCACAAGAGAACAAAACCTCGACAGGCAAATGGCTGCCTTTCGAGAGTACGGTATACCGTCAGAAAACATTTTTGTTGACAAACAGTCTGGTAAAGACTTCAATCGACCTGCCTATAAAGATATGCTAAAAACCTTGACGGCTGGAGATACGCTTGTCATAAATATCAAGACCCCGCATTTGATACAATCGCACTTTTGGGTGCAATCCTCGAAATCCCTAGATCATAAAGAAGATAAAAATCATTTGACTTTATGACACTCAGAGGAAACTTAGAAGGAGAAAAATTATGCAATTAACTGGTTCTCAGATCGTAATAGAATGTTTAAAGGAACAGGGCGTAGATACAGTATTTGGATATCCAGGTGGAACAATCCTTAATATCTACGACGAATTATATAAACACGAAGGAGAGATACATCACGTACTCACATCCCACGAGCAGGGCGCAAGCCATGCTGCAGATGGATATGCAAGAGCAACAGGAAAAGTTGGTGTATGTATGGCAACATCAGGTCCTGGTGCAACAAACCTTGTAACAGGTATCGCAACAGCATATATGGATTCTATTCCACTTGTTGCAATCACTTGTAACGTAGGTGTAGCAATGCTTGGTAAGGACAGCTTCCAGGAAGTAGATATCGCTGGAGTTGTTATGCCAGTAACAAAGCACAGCTTCATCGTTAAGAACATCCATGAACTTGCAAATACTATAAGACGTGCATTTAAGATCGCACAGACTGGTCGTCCAGGTCCAGTACTTGTAGATATTACAAAGGACGTAACAGCAGCAAAGGCTGACTATACTCCTAAGAAGCCAGAAGCTATCAAGAGAGTTACAGAGACTATCAAAGATGAGGATATCGAGACAGCTATCGATATGATCAATCATGCTGAGAGACCATACTTCCTTGTAGGTGGTGGTGTAACAATCTCAGGCGCAAGCGCAGAGCTTGCAAAGCTTGTAAAGAAGGTAGATGCTCCTGTATGTGATACTCTTATGGGTAAGGGTGCATATGACGGAACAAAGAAGAACTACACTGGTATGATCGGAATGCACGGAACCAAGACATCTAATCTTGGAGTAAATATGGCAGACCTTCTTATCGTAGTAGGTGCTAGATTCTCAGACCGAGTAATCGGCGATGCATCAACATTTGCAAGAAAAGCTAAGATACTTCACATCGATATCGATCCAGCAGAGATCAACAAGAACATCGAAGTAGATGCAAAGATTATCGGTGATGCAAAGGAAATCCTTAAGAGACTTAACGAAGGCGTTAAGACATCTAAGAAGCCAGAGTGGAATGCACAGATTCAAAAGTTAATGGATGAGAATCCAGATAACTATGATATGAAGCATCTCACAGGTCCAGCCATAATTAATAAAGTGTACGAGCTTACAAAGGGCGACGCTATCATTTCAACAGACGTAGGTCAGCATCAGATGTGGGCTGCCCAGAATTATAAGTTTAAGAAGTCAAGACAGTTCCTGTCATCAGGTGGACTTGGAACTATGGGATACGGACTTGGCGCTGCAATCGGTGCAAAGGTTGGCTGCCCAGATAAGACAGTAATCAACATTGCTGGTGATGGATGCTTCCGTATGAATATGAATGAGATGGCAACAGCTGCTCGTGAAGATATTCATGTAATCGAGATCGTCATCAACAACCATGTACTTGGTATGGTTCGTCAGTGGCAGACACTGTTCTACGGTAAGAGATATTCCAACACAGTTCTCGAAGATAAGACAGACTTCGCGAAGCTTGCAGACGCTATGGGCGCTAAGGGATACACAGTTAAGACTGTAGCAGAGTTCGAGAAAGCCCTTAAGGAAGCTATCAAGGGCGAAGGCGCATATCTCATAGATTGTCAGATAGCAGAAGACGATAAGGTATGGCCAATGGTTGCTCCTGGAGCATCTATCGAGACATGCTTTGATTCAGAAGACGGACTTAAAAAATAATCATTTTATGCAATTTGTGACAAAAAATTGCTACATGTTGCAATAATTTCAACTTGATAAAATCACAAAAAGTATTATTATATTGAAATATGATACTTAAAATGAAATAAATTTATGGAGGAAACTTAAAAATGGCAAGAGTTTACAACTTTTCAGCAGGACCTTCTATATTACCAGAAGTAGTTCTGAAGCAGGCAGCAGAGGAAATGCTTGATTACAAGGGAAGCGGTCAGTCAGTTATGGAGATGTCACACAGATCAAAGGTTTATGATGACATCATCAAGGAAGCTGAGAAAGACCTTAGAGATCTTATGGATATTCCTGATAACTATAAGGTACTTTTCCTTCAGGGTGGAGCATCACAGCAGTTTGCTGCAATCCCTATGAACCTTATGAAGAATGGAGTTGCAGACTTCATCGTAACAGGTCAGTGGGCTAAGAAGGCATGGCAGGAAGCACAGAAGTATGGTACAGCTAACAAGATTGCATCATCAGAGGATAAGACATTCTCATACATTCCTGATTGTTCAGACCTTCCTATTTCAGAAGATGCTGATTATGTATACATTTGTCATAACAATACAATCTATGGTACTACATTTAAGGAACTTCCTAACACTAAGGGTAAGATTCTTGTAGCAGATATGTCATCAGACATTCTGTCACAGCCAGTAAATGTAGAAGACTATGGTCTTATCTTCTTCGGAGTACAGAAGAACGTTGGACCTGCAGGTGTTGTAATAGTAATCGTACGTGAAGACCTCATCCGTGATGACCTTCCAGAGTATGTTCCTACAATGCTCAAGTATAAGACTCAGGCTGATGCTGATTCACTTTACAATACACCTCCTTGCTATGGTATCTATATCTGCGGACTTGTATTTAAGTGGGTTAAGTCAATGGGTGGACTTAAGGCTATGAAGGCTCATAACGAGAAGAAGGCTAAGATCCTCTATGATTATCTTGATCAGTCAAAGATGTTCATGGGTACAGTAGTAGAGAAGGATAGATCACTTATGAACGTTCCTTTCGTAACAAGAAATCATGATACAGATCTTGAAGCTAAGTTCGTTAAGGAAGCAACAGAAGCTGGATTCGTAAACCTTAAGGGACATAGATCAGTAGGTGGTATGCGTGCATCTATCTACAATGCTATGCCAATCGAAGGTGTAGAGAAGCTCGTTGAGTTCATGAAGAAGTTTGAGGAGGAGAACGCATAATGGCTAAGATTAATTGCTTAAATCCTATAGCTAAGTGTGGAACAGACCTGTTCGACGCTAACTATCAGATGACAGATAATATAGCAGAAGCAGATGCAGTCCTTGTACGTAGTGCATCTATGCATGACCTTGAGGTTCCAGATTCACTTCTTGCAGTAGCAAGAGCTGGTGCCGGAGTAAACAACATCCCACTCGATGCATATGCAGAGAAGGGTATCGTAGTATTCAACACACCAGGTGCTAACGCAAATGGTGTTAAGGAGCTTGTAATCGCAGGACTTCTTCTTGGATCTCGTGATATTGTAGCAGGTGCAAACTGGGTAGTTGAAGATAAGGATGACGCAGACATCGCTAAGACAGCAGAGAAGCAGAAGAAGCTTTACGCTGGTAACGAAATCCAGGGCAAGAAGCTTGGTGTTATCGGACTTGGTGCTATCGGATGCAGAGTTGCAAATGCAGCTATTCATCTTGGAATGGAAGTTTGGGGATATGATCCATTTGTATCAGTAGATGCAGCTTGGAATCTCTCAAAGTCAGTAAAGCACATCAAGAACGTAAATGACATCTATGCAAACTGCGATTATATAACAATTCACGTTCCACTTATGGATGCAACAAAGGGAATGGTTAACGAGGAAGCAATCTCTATGATGAAGGACGGAGTAGTAGTTCTTAACTACTCACGTGATACACTTGTTGACGAGCCAGCACTCCTTAAGGCAATCGACGCAGGTAAGGTACATCGTTATGTAACAGACTTCGCTAACCCAACAGTAGTTGGTCACGAAGGTGTTATCTGTACACCACACCTTGGAGCTTCAACAGCAGAGTCAGAAGACAACTGTGCAATCATGGCAGTTAACGAGATCAGAGACTTCATCGAGAACGGTAACATCATCAACTCAGTTAACTATCCAAAGTGCGATGCAGGCGTACCTTCATCAGCAGGACGTATTACAGTATGTCACAAGAACATTCCTAACATGCTTACACAGTTTACAGGACTTTTCGCTAAGTCAAATGTAAATGTTCCAGATATGGTAAGCAAGTCACGTGGAGATTATGCATACACAATCCTCGACGTAGACACTCCAGATGCTGCAGAGATGGCTAAGGAGCTTGAGGCAATCGATGGCGTAATCCGTGTACGTGTAGTCAAGTAATTTACTAGATTATATAATTTATCTACTAAGATTAAAGAGAGTCAGCCGAGATGGCTGAAAAGTGATTTTCGAGACCATAAGCGGTCTGTTCACTTAGCGATTCACAAGTCCGCAGGACGCAGTGAGAGCTTAGTGAGCCTAGGGCACCGCGCCTGTGCGAGAGCAGAGTCGAGAAAATCACTTTACAGACATTGAGGCATCTGTAATTAAAATAAATGAGGAAAAAGATATGGAAAAACTAAGAGTTGGAATCCTCGGCGCAACAGGTATGGTTGGTCAGAGATTCATAGATCTTCTGAATAATCATCCATGGTTTGAGGTAGTAACCGTAGCTGCATCCCCACGTAGCGCAGGCAAGAAATATAGCGAGGCAGTAGAAGGCAGATGGAAAATGGATAATCCTATTCCAGAGGCAGTAGCAAACCTCGTTCTGAAGAATGTTAATGAAGTAGAAGAGATAGCTTCAGGCGTTGACTTCGTATTCAGTGCCGTTGATATGTCTAAGGACGAGATCAAAGCTATCGAAGAAGCATATGCAAAGACAGAGACTCCAGTAGTTTCAAACAATAGTGCACATAGATGGACACCAGATGTACCTATGGTAGTTCCAGAACTTAACCCAGAGCATTTCGAAGTAATCGAGGCTCAGAGAAAGCGTCTTGGAACAACAAGAGGTTTCATCGCTGTAAAGCCTAACTGCTCTATCCAGAGTTATGCACCAGCACTCTTTGCATTAAAAGAGTTCGAACCAAAAGAGGTTGTAGTATCAACATACCAGGCAATCTCAGGAGCAGGTAAGAACTTCAAAGATTGGCCAGAAATGGTAGAGAACATCATCCCATATATCGGCGGTGAGGAAGAAAAGTCAGAGAGAGAACCACTCAGAATCTGGGGTAAGGTTGAAGATGGCGAAATCAAGTTAAATGAAGACGCACCTAAGATCACAGCTCAGTGTATCAGAGTTCCAGTTCTTTATGGACATACAGCAACTGTATTTGTAAACTTCGGAAAGAAGCCTACAAAAGAGCAGATTATTGAGAAGTGGGAGAGCTTCAGTGGCGAACCACAGAAGCTTAATCTTCCATCAGCTCCAAAGCAGTTTATCAGATATATGGAAGAAGAAAATCGTCCTCAGGTTAGCCTTGATGTTGACTTCGAGCACGGTATGGGAGTATCCATGGGTAGACTTCGCGAAGATACACTCTTCGATTATAAGTTTGTAGGTCTATCACATAACACAATTCGTGGTGCAGCAGGTGGTGCAGTACTTTGTGCTGAGCTTCTGACAGCAAAGGGATATATTTCCAAGAAGTAATTTAAAGGTTGAAAAGTATTATCGGGGGATAACACCAACATTTAGGGATAATCCTTAGGCATTCAGGAGGGTATTATGGCTAAGAAAAAGCTGATTCTTGTTACATCGCCACCAGCATGTGGTAAGACATTTGTTACTAAAAATCTTGCAAGAGCACTTAACAACTGTGTATATCTTGATAAGGATGATCTGATCGTTCTTTCAAAGCAGATATATAAGGTTGCAGGCGAACCATTTGATAGATCATCAGATTTCTTTCATGACAATATAAGAGATGCTGAGTACGATGCTATACTTGAGGTTGCATTTGATGCACTCAACTATAATGATACGGTACTTATCAATGCTCCATTTAAGAAGGAAATCAGAAGTCAGGAGTGGCTTGCTATGATGCGTAGAAAGCTTGCGCTTAGAAATGCTGAGCTTTGCATCATTTGGGTACATACTGATATCGAGATAGTTCATCAGAGAATGGTTACACGTAATTCAGAACGTGATACATGGAAGATTGAGCATTGGGATGAGTATGTAGCTACTCAGAACTATGATCCTCCAGAAAATGTACCTGAGCTTTTCATCTTTAAGAATTCTAGCGATGATGAGTTCGATGAGTCAATCGGACAGGCAGTAGATTACATTCGCGGATAATATTTATGTATATAGAAGATACATCTAGGTTTAACCTAGGTGTATCTTTTTTTATATGCATGTGATAAAATATTTAGGGTTTTGAAAAGCATAGATTATATGCATTTAAGACTTGTATGTATTACATTTATAGAATTAAATATAGAGATTAAAAAGAAAAATATAATATATAAATCAAGGAGATAGATATGTCTAAAGTATTACCATTTGCGGCCTATAGACCAAACCCAGATGTTGTTAGTGAAGTTGCAGCTCTTCCATACGATGTATATAAGAGAGCAGAAGCAGCAGAGTATGTAAAGAATCATCCAAAGAGCTTTCTTCGTATAGATCGTCCTGAGACACAGTTCCCTGAAACACAGGATATGTATGCTCAGGAAGTATATGACAAGGCAGCCGAGATGCTGAAGGACGATATGTCGAACGGAACGTATATCCATGATGAGAAGCCTCTTTATTACATTTATGAGCTGATCATGGATGGTCGTCATCAGACAGGTATCGTGGCTATGGTATCCATCGATGATTACATGGATGGAACTATCAAGAAGCACGAGAATACACTAGCTGCTAAGGAGCAGGACCGAATCAATCATATCTATAACTGCAGTGCTCAGACAGGTCCTATCTTTCTTGCTTATAGAGATAGAGCGGTTATAAATGAAATCGTTAATAGAGTAAAGCAGGGCGAGAAGACATATGGCTTTACAGCAGACGATGGAATCACTCATAACGTATGGCTTATCGATAATCCAGAAGATATAAGTACTCTTAAGGCTGAGTTCGGCGTAGAGAACAGAATCTATATAGCTGATGGACATCACCGTGCAGCTTCAGCTGTAAAGGTTGGTCTTAAGAAGAGAGAAGAGAATCCTGGATACACAGGAGATGAGGAGTTCAACTACTTCATGTCAGTTCTCTTCCCAGAAAGTGAACTTAAGATTCTTCCATATAATAGAGTTGTTAAGGATATAAATGGCTTATCAATGGATGAATATTTCGAGAAGATTGGTGCTATCTGCGATATCGAAGAAGTAAATGCACCATATCAGCCAGCAGCAAAGGGCGAGATAGGAATGTTCATCGACAATAAGTGGTATAAGCTTACGGTGAAAGATTCATTTAAGTCAGATGACCCTGTAGCTGGACTTGATGTATCAATCCTTCAGGATAATATACTTGAGCCAATTCTTGGTATTGAAGATCCGAGAACAGATAAGAGAATTGATTTCGTTGGAGGAATCAGAGGACTGGGAGAACTTGAGCGTAGATCAAAGTCAGATATGAAGCTTGCATTTTCTATGTATCCTACATCAATCAATGAACTTTTTGATGTGGCAGATGCGGGACGCCTTATGCCACCTAAGTCAACCTGGTTCGAGCCAAAGCTTAGAAGTGGTATCTTCATTCACGAGATTTAGTGGTTGCATTTACGCTTGCAGGTTATGGTGTATTTGGTTATACTGTAATTTAGGTTTTTATCGGAAATTAGAGGAATGAGGACATAATATGACTAGGAGAAAAGCAGTATTTGCAATAAACTGGATGGAAGTCGAAGCACTGACTCAGGCTAGACACGATAATCCTCACCATATACTTGGAATACATGAGTGTATTGATGATGTTTTTGTAAATGTTTACCTTCCAGATGCGAAGGTAGTTAAGATAACAGATATCACAGAAGGGAAGACATATTCCCTCACGTCTGAAAGATATGATGGTTTCTTTTCTATAAGACTTAAGAATAGGACTGAGTTCGAATATAGAGTAAAGGCGAAGTTCCTTGATGGTCATGAAGAAACATTTATCGATCCATATACATTTGATCCAGTAATCGATCCAGTGGATATATGCGACTTCAATGAAGGTCTTCATTACAACATCTATGAGAAGCTTGGTTCACATCCTATGGAGGTGGATGGCGTCATGGGTACGCTGTTCGCTGTGTGGGCACCAAATGCTGAACGTGTATCTGTAGTTGGTAACTTCAACAACTGGGATGGTCGCCGCTATCAGATGAGAAAGCTTGATTATTCAGGCATCTTTGAGCTCTTCATTCCTGGAGACTTCGAAGATGAGATATATAAGTATGAGATTCGTGCAAAGTCTGGCGATGTCTTCATGAAGAGTGATCCATACGCAGTCTGTTCTGAAATCAGACCTGCGAATGCTTCAAGAGTTACGAAGCTTGATTACAAATGGAAAGACTCCGAATGGATGTCTAAGCGCGAGAAGAAGAATCTTGCGTCAAAGCCTATGAATATCTACGAGGTTCACCTCGGTTCATGGAAGAGACCGGATGATGGAAGAGAGTTTCTTAACTACCGCGAGATAGCTAAGAAGCTGGCTAAATATATGAAAGATATGGGATATACTCATGTTGAACTGATGCCTATTATGGAGCATCCATTTGATCCATCATGGGGCTATCAGGTTACAGGCTACTATGCACCGACCTCTCGTTACGGCAAGCCAACTGACTTCATGTACTTCGTTGATTACATGCATGAGCAGGGAATTGG
>CACWGK010000089.1 GCA_902760415.1 uncultured Lachnospiraceae bacterium | reverse complement strand
GGAACATTGTAACATTATCTTTGATAGATGAGTTGAAGACGAATACATTTTGCTGTATTACAGTCATCAGTTCATATAATGAATCTGTACTGATGTTTTTCAGTTCTTTTCCACCGATTGTTATATCACCTTTGTATCCCTTATTAGATGCCATAAGTAGATTTAAGAAGGTGGATTTTCCACTTCCACTACCACCAACTATTGCATAAGATTTGCCTGGAAGGAATTCGCAGTTAATATCATGAAGCACTTCCTTGTCGCTGCCTTCATAGCTAAATGAAACATCCTTAAAACTTATAGTATTATTTTCTTTAGTTACAGCTTCTGCTCCGCAAGTATTGCTACTTTCTGTAAGGGAATCAGATAGCTTATTTATAAGACCGTCTGCAGCCTTCTTACCAGCAAGAAGCTTAGGTAGTTCAGCAACTGGTGGTATAAGGAAGTTCATCAGGTTAACAAACATAAGGACTGATCCGGCGGTAATGGAGCCACCTTTAAGTGCGAGATAAGAACCAAAGAGGAATACTCCAAGCTGCGCAAGAGCACCAGAGAGAAGACCGAGAGATCCAGCCAGTCCACTGAGCTTTCTGAGGCGGCATTTGGTCTCTTCAAGCTTACTGTTTTCCTGAGTAAAGATTCTGCTAATCTCATCCTCTGCCTTGAAGCTCTTTATGACATTAAATCCATTCAGACAATCAGACATAGTAGATGTGAAAGTTGTGTTTCTGTCTGAAACTTCCTTCTGTACCGAAGCAACTCTCTTTCCTATAATTACTGAAACTACGGTAGGGATAAATGTTATAAGGATAGAGAAGAGCGTAAGGAGCGGTGAATAGTAGATCATGAGGGCAAGGGCTCCGAAGAAGGATACGAGTTTATTTGCTATCGGAAGTATAGAAGCGACAAACTGCTGTTCTACCGTTGAAGCGTCATTCGTCAGAGCTGAGAGATATGATGCGGCAGCTTCCTTCTGGAAAGAAGCTATGTTTTTCATAGAGAGAAAACTGAATGCCTTATCTTTATACTGACTCATGGCACGACGGACAAATGTTGGTTCGGAAATGTAATTCAGCAAGGTGATTATCAGAACAAATACGATAAATCCAGCACAAATGAGTAGTACCTGGTTAAGTGTAAAAGTACCTTGTCCAGAGATTATATCGATTAATTCTTTAACTATCCAGGAGACGATGAGTCCTGTCGTTCCAGAGAGTATAGATGCTATAATTGCTGTAAAAAGGGCGCACGAATTATTCCTGTAGAATTGGGAGACCAATTCTGCATGTACAGATTTAGTATTCATTTGTATTACCTCCTTAGTTTAGGGATTTCCAGAGTTTTGATAGTTCTTTAGATTTGAGTAATTCGATGGAGTTGCCGATTACCTCGATGCAGGTTTCGCCGGTGTTATCGTAGGCCATGCAGGCTTCCTTTATTTCAACGAAGCGTTCGCTTCTGGCATCGTATTCAGGAGAAGCGTCGAAGGCTTCGGCCTTTGCCTTAGCTTTCTTTAATATAGAGGTGGCGCCTCTTTTATTCTTTTGCTCTAACTCTATAAATGCAAGTCCTGTAAGGTATATGCAGCTGACTCTATCTAGATAAGAGGCTTTATCACCTTTTTTGAACATTTGATTTAATTTAAGTCCCATATCGAGAATGGCTTTTGCTTCTTCGAGATTGTCAGTGCGAATATAGCAAAGGGCTTTATTGATTATAAGATTGACCCAGTTTCCTATCTGATTCACCAGAGCGTAAGACAGGATATTTTCTGCCTCTTCATATTCTTCTTTGAATAAAAGCAGTTGTCCAATCTGAGAATTATATATGTATCCTGCGTTATGCGACTTATAGATTTCCAGTCCCTTATCATAATCTCCCATTATCAGGTAGACCTGAGCCAGTTTTCCGTAAAGTGTTGTTTCATCTATATCAGGATCATTATTCTGAGAGATAAGAGTTATGGCCTGCTCATACAGATCCTTGGCACGGAGTGCATATTCCATATTGATCTTAAACATTGAACTAAATGCTGTGTATAGATATGCACATTCATATACGACTCTGAAACTGTTTGGATATTTTTTTAGAGCTTTTTCTGCTTCTTCAGGTCCTTCAGGATCCATTGTGTCAGTCATTTTTCTGAGACGCTTGCAGAGAACATCTACACGGTTGTCTCTTACGCTGTATCCTACCAGTACATCCAGGGAAGTATCGAAGAAGTCCGCAAGTTCAGTTAAAACTACTATGTCCGGAGTAGAAAGACCTGCTTCCCATTTGTGGACTGCACCAACTGTCATATTGAAGACTTCTGCTAGCTGTTCCTGAGTAAGCCCACGTTCTTTCCTGAACTTTCTTATATTTTCTGCAAGATTATTCTTCATGATTTTTAATTCCTTTACTGTCAGTACTGCTTTAACTGTCCTAATTGTATAATAAAGGACGAACAATGTGAATACACTGTTTATACAATTAGAATAGAAATAATTATACTATCAGTAGAAAAAAAGGTTCTATACCTAATTAATTCATGCGTTTATATATGTTTATTGCCATGTGGAACTCGGTCAGTTACAATACCGATTAAGTGAGCACAGAATGTCGGATGGCATATTTCATTATTTGGTATATTGATATTGCAAAGGAAGGAGGAGAGAAAATGCAAGGCTGGATTGAAGGATTTCAAAAATCCATAGATTATATCGAGAATAATCTAACTGAGACGCTGGATATGGAAGTGATTGCTGAGAAAGCATCTATATCTTCATTCTATTATCAGAGAATATTTGGTGCCCTTTGTGGCATGACTGTTGGTGAATATATTCGTGCGCGCAGAATGACGCTGGCAGCACAGGAACTGATAAGCTCTGATATAAAAGTAATAGATGTGGCTGTAAAGTATGGTTATGATTCGCCGGATAGTTTTGCAAAAGCATTTCAGAGATTTCACGGCTTTGCGCCTTCAAAGGTCCGTGAGTCCGGGAAAATAATTAAATCTCTTGCTCCGTTGCATATTAAAGTATCACTGGAGGGTGGAAATATGTTAGATTATAAAATAACTGAGAAGGAAGCATTTACAATTGTTGGCGTTAAGAAATCATTTAATTCTGATACAAGCTATCAGGAGATACCAAAGTTTTGGGAGGAATGGATGCAGAATTGGGCGGATCGTCCGGTAATGGGAAGATTCGGTGTCTGCATAGATATGAAGGGCAAGGATTTTGATTATTGGATAGCAGATCTTTACCGTCCATGGAGAGAAATTCCTGAAGGCTGTGAGACCAGAGTGATTCCGGGAGGCTATTGGGCAGAGTTTCCGTGTACACTAAATAATCTGCAGGATGTAAATACAAAAATCTGGTCAGAATGGCTTCCGGCACTTCAAGGCTATGAACTTGCAGGAGAATATGATATAGAGGTATATCATACGAGAGATGATGGTTCAGGTGAAGTGGATGTTGCCATATGGATACCACTTAAGGAAGTTAATTAGGAGTATATGATGTAGAATTAAAGATGTTAGATTATTTATAAGGAGGTAACCAATGAGAATTCGAGATAACTACTCGGTGCAGTTCTAATGCTGGCAACAGGTTGTACCGAGGTTAATTCATGAATATTATTTTCACATGTTGTCAGAATATGGCTGCACCTTTCGTGTTATAAAGATTTAAAGCATGAGTAACCTGCTGATTAATTGCGCGAAAAAAATAATTGCTAGAAATAATATTTGCAGGCTATGAAACTATAATTTATGAAAAAGAAAGGAATGCAGAAATGAAAAAAATAAATGAAAAAGAATTAAGAAAAATATGGAAACATGAGGAAGAATTAGCCCACATCAAGGGCTGGGACTTTTCTTATCTGGATGGACGTTTTGAAGAAGACGATAGATTCCCCTGGGACTATGCTGATTTGATTCATCAGTACGTTACGGATGATATGAAAATAATGGATTATGATACAGGTGGAGGAGAATTTCTTCTTTCTCTCAATCATCCATATAAGAACACATCTGCGACAGAGGGCTGGGAACCAAATGTGAAGCTTTGTGAGGAAAGGCTTCTTCCGCTAGGAATTGATTTTAGAACTTGCAATGATGCATCAAACCTTCCTTTTGAGGATGAATCTCTTGATGCCTGCATAAATCGGCATGGTGATTTTGATCCGAAGGAGCTATGCAGAGTTCTGAAACCGAACGGCTTATTCATAACTCAGCAGGTGGGAGACCGAAACGACAGAGACCTGGTAGAGTTAGTACTACCTGAGGCTGAGAATCCATTTCCGGGACAGAATAAAGATAATCAGGTTAAGCTTCTTAAAGAGGCAGGATTTGAGATTCTAAAGTCTGATGAATTATTCCGGCCAATCAGGTTTTATGATGTCGGTGCATTTGTATGGTTTGCACGTGTCATTGTATGGGAGTTTCCTGATTTCTCAGTAGATAGATGTTTTGATAAACTGCTGGAGTTGCAGCAGATAATAGAAGAAAAAGGATTTATCGAGGGAACGATTCATAGATATATGATTGTTGCCAGAAACGTTAGTTCGGCGATTGCGTGAACTGAATAATAAGAATAAGATTTAAAGAGGGTAATAGTACATAGTCTATTATCCTCTTTTTCTATTTGACGGGCGTCAAATAAATATATATAATAAAAATGATTCTATTTGACGAGCGTCAAATGAAATGACAGAGGAGGCTTGCGTGATGAAATCAAAGATTATTAAAGAAAAAACAGACCTTACATATCTGAAATGGTCGCATGCTCGCAGTTCTAGTGGAACGGCGGGAACATTTCTCAAGTCAGAATCAGTTACTGAAGGAAGAAAGATATATTACAAGCTTTCTAACTTTGACTCCTTACATGGCGTAGTTGGCCATGAATGTGTAAATGAGATTATAGTAGACAGGTTGCTTACCGTATTAGGAGTTCCGCATTTATCATATGAGTTAATAAATGCTGAGATTGAGATAGATGGCAAAATATATAACACATATCTTGCTGCGTCAGAGGATTTTAAACAACCAGGGGAAAGCAAGACAGCGCTGGATAATTACTACCGAGTGAATGCGAAAGATGGTGAAACTCCTTACGAATTCTGTGTAAGGAATAGATGGCGTAAATATATAGATACAATGATCGCAGTAGATTATCTTATACTTAATCGAGATAGACATGGGGCCAATATAGAGGTGCTTCGAAATTCTAGAAAAAAGACTATCAGGCTTGCTCCACTTTTTGACCACGGACTATCTCTTCTTTATTCATGTATAAATGAAAAAGAAATAATGGCTTTTGATATTATGGAGGATAAGAGATGTCAGAACTTTATCGGCGGATATTCTTGTTATGAAAATCTGGGATTTATAAAAGATAAGGGTAAAGTCTTCAGTGATGAGCTCTCGCTTACTGATAGAGCGTATATATTTGAAGACTTAGAAGGAATCATTTCAAAGGAGCATATAGATAAGATTTGGAATATGATATATGAGAGGTATAAGATATATGAAAGCCTATGAAATAAGAGATTATGAATCTGAAGAAAATGTAGGTGTGCTCCTTTACTATGAGCAGGAGAAGAATTTTATCATAGAATTAAAGGATGCTCTTGATGAGTGGACGGCGCCTCTTCTTTTTTCGGGTTTTGTAAAATCAGGGATATATACTATACCGAGAGATATAAGTCTGGCGTGGGTTCGAGAGAGAGTTATACCAAGTGGCAGGCAGAATATTAACAGCATATTGAATCAACACAGATTGAAAGAATATGATGAAATGAAACTGCTTGAGCTATCTGAAGGTAAATGCTCTCAGGATTCATTATATATTAGAAAATTAGATGAACTTCCCGCATATGTATCAGAAAGGATGAGTAGAAATCTTGTGGATGTAACACTACTAAGTGACAATACTCTGCTTTGTTTTTTTAAGGATGACTCAGTTAAAAGAGTAAGGCTTGATCTTCTTGGAAATGTGATGCTAAAGAACAAAGTTGAAAAAAGAGTAAAAATAAACGATATTGATAAGATTATCAGGAACGAAAAGCTTTATAACACTGCGAAGCTGGGAGCAGACGGATACTTTTTGACATTTAATAATTCTTTAGATATTCCAGCGTCATTACTTTACGATGTTGGAAAGAAAATAGACATTAAGTTCAGTGAGGTACTTGAGTTTGTAAAGAAGAATATTGTGGATACGACAGAGAGTTGTGATATTTTAGGATGTACACGTCAAAACATTTCCTATATAGTAAAACGTGAGGAGCTTCCTGTATTAAAACATGGAGTCAATGGTAATTTATATCTTAAGGGTGATGTAGAGAAAAATCTTTGGTAATTTAAGGGGGACGAGTATGTCGATTGGATTAAAGAGTAAAACTGTGATTTTGGAACCTCATCAGGATGAATGGGAAGCGGAAGGTAAGAGGATATGTGCCAAGATCAAGGAGCTACTTGGAGATGATATAGTGGATGTCCAGCATGTGGGCAGTACTTCCATACGAGGAATAAGTGCAAAGCCGATTATAGATATAGCGGTTGCAGTCAGGACGTTTGAGGATATAAGAAAGCATGATGAGAACCTGGCTGCACATGGAATCGTATATCGTAAAGAAGATTATCCTGGACAGCATTTATATAGGTGCGGAGATTTTGAGAATCAGATTATTACCCACTTTATTCATGTAGTACTTGAGGGCTCATATCAGTGGCAAAATTATATTAACTTCAGGGATTATCTGAATACCCATGAGGAAGAAGCAAAAAGATATGAGAAATGTAAGCTTGACCTGTGGAAAAAGCATCCGAGTGACCGTGATGCTTATGTGGAAGGAAAGAGTGAACTTGTAACTGAGCTCCTCGGCAAGGCAGCAGAATGGAGATTACAATGAAGAAGAGAATGCTAGTAGTAGAAGATGACAGGGAAATCAGAGAATTACTTAAGAATTTTTTGGCTGAAAAGGAGTATATAGTATCTGAAGCAAAAAATGGAAATGAGGCTTCAGAGTTAATGGATAAAGAACAGTATGATATCATCCTTTTGGATATGATGCTTCCATATAAATCAGGCGAAGAGCTTATTCAAGAGCTTAGAGCTGCAAAGGATGTGCAGAAAAGGAAGACACCCGTTATAGTCATTTCTGCAAAGACTATGCTTGATACGCGTCTGGATGTTCTTAGAATGGGAGCCGATGATTATATCATAAAACCCTTTGATCTAAATGAGGTGCTTGTGCGAATAGAGGTTGTGCTTCGAAGAAGTGAAGGAGCCGAGTCTGACGAAAGCTCTGAAGCAGGAGTAGTGTATTCGCATAAAGGAGTTGAACTGAATACTGAGCTTAATACTGTGACCTATAATGGTGAGCCTTTGAAATTGACTTCAAAGGAACTTCAACTTCTGGAACTGTTTTTGAAAAATCCTTTGAAAACATTTTCTAAGGCAAATCTATATGAGGCAGTCTGGAATGATACATACATTTATGAGGATAATACAATAAATGTGCATATGAGTAACCTTCGTTCTAAACTGAAGAAGGCTACAGGTGAGGAAATTATAGAAACAGTTTGGGGTATAGGGTATAAACTTAAACAGTGATTCTCATAAATCTACTTAGAAAGAATGATAAGGGGGGAGAAAAGTGGAACTGTTAGATACTATAGCAGGTGTCATTTTCCTGGGAGCTGCTTTTTTATTTTTTACGATTATTAATTATCGGATACTTTTCATGAAGATACGAAAGGATGAACGTATTCCATCTCCAACACCTTTTTTTGGAGGGATTGCTGGAGCACTTCTGGTTTATTGTCTATTCAGATCTCAATATCCGTTACTTATACTTTTGCCTTTATTGATAGATCCCGGAAGTATCCCATTAATTATATATTTTTTTGTTTGCCTGATAAAAGAATAAATATATATGAATTATACGAAAATAGGTAAGGAATAATAAAGTGAATATATATGTGATTGTAATCCTTGTGCTTCTGGTAATCATTGTATTTCTTTCGGCCCGTATACTTATAATGAAACGTAGTGTCAGAAATATGTCTGAGGAACTAAAGCAAACCAGAGACGAGGGATATAACCGCCAGTTAAGGGTAGATCTTATTGATTCAGATATAGATAAACTGGCAAATGAATTTAATAAGAATCTGGACTATCAGAAGAATATGAAGTTGGAAACAGAGAAGACTAGGAGACAACTAGAGCAGTCCATATCGGATATAGCTCATGATCTTAGAACTCCACTGACTGTAGTTAAGGGTAATCTTCAAATGCTTGAAGGTGAACCACTTTCTGATAAAGGTAGAGAGTATCTCGAAATTAGTGCGCGTAAGTCTGATACCCTTAAAAGCATGGTTGATGAGTTTTTTGAGCTTTCTGTCTTAGAGAGCGATAGTTCTGTAGTAGAGTTTCAGGAAGTAGAAATGATAGGTTTTCTATCTGAATTAATTATAGATTATGAGACCTTGATAAGAGATAATGGTCTGGAACCTGAGATACAATTTCCCGATACTTCAGTTATGGTGAAGGCAAATCGTGAGATGCTTTCTAGAGTATTCAGTAACCTTTTCAGCAATATATTTAAGTATGCAGAGGGCAGTTTTTCACTTACGGTAAATAAAGGGAAAGAGTATTGCTATATAAAACTAAGTAACAAGATAAATACTGATACTGATATAGATGTGGAGCATATCTTTGATAGAACCTACCGGGCAGATAAGGCCAGAACAGCTGGAGGAGCGGGACTTGGACTCTATATAGCAAAGCTTCTGGTGGAAAAACAAAAAGGAAGTATCGAAGCAAAACTAGAGGATAAAAGACTAGAGTTTATAATTCGTTTTGCAAATGCGAGGTAGAAAATATGAGAAGGTATGATTAAGTTTTAGAGGTATAAAAGATGAAAGTAATACTGATTATTGTTTTAATATTTGTGAATGCATTTTTTGCTGCTTCGGAGATGGCATTTGTATCTTTGAATGATACAAAGCTCAATAGAATGGCTAAAAATGGTAATAAAAAGGCTGAAAAAATAGTAAAGATGCTTGTTAATCCCAGCAAGTTTTTAGCAACTATTCAGATAAGAGTAAAGATACAAATATAACAAGGGTTATGCGTACACCTTATTTTGTACCGGAGAGTAAACCGATTGACGAATTGTTTGCTGAATTAAAAAGAAGCAGAAATTTAATGGCGATAGTTATTGATGAATATGGTGGAACTGCCGGCATAGTTACGATGGAAGATATTCTGGAAGAAATAGTAGGTGAAATCTATGATGAGCATGATAAAGTCGAAGAAAATTTTAAGAAAATTCAGGAGGAAAACAATGAATAATAAATGTGAAAAATGCGGTGGAGAGTTGATAAAAGGCTTAATGGCAGGAATGCATGGAGTGTTTTTTTACCCTAATGGAGAGATTAATAAATTAAAGCCCAAAAGAAGTCCTGTTATTTGCTATTGTTGTAAAGAATGCGGAATGATTCAGGGTTTTACTGCTACTCAGCTTG
>CACWGK010000088.1 GCA_902760415.1 uncultured Lachnospiraceae bacterium | reverse complement strand
TGATATTATAAAGATGTAAAAAACTTAAGGGGTAAAGCTGTGTCAGAAGAATATAAATTCTCATATTTTAATAGCTTTAGAATGTTTAACAGAATGGTTTATGGTGTACTTATCGTGGCCACTCTGCTTTTGTGGGCTTCTGGTCTTACACAGGGGTACGCACAGTATGTTTATTTCTTTTTTGCTTTCTTAGTTATGATTATCGGAGACGAGATAGTCTTTAGAAAGAATCGCACTAAACTTCCCAAACTTTTATTAGAGATAAGATTTTTTGCATATCCAGTTCTTCTTAGCATTGGATGTTCTATTCGAAAGCTTGCTCCATACTACTTTGCAGCAATGCTTCTTTTGATATTCTTCTTTATTCTTCAGAATAGTGTATTTTGTGATATATTTAATACATATACGAATAATATAAAATGTGGCATTCTAGGTATAGTTACTGGACTCCTGATGTTTATAGTACAGTTTAGAAGTAGTGTGAATGGTGTATGGTTCCTTATTCCTGTTATAGTTATATTAGTATATGTTGGACTTATATTCTTTGTATACTATGTAGTTTATAGAATAGTTATGCATCTTGATGAGAGATATACTAAGCTATATTTCAAGAATGCCGATATGATATCTGAGAATAAGAAGCTTCTCAAGTTCCAGGAAAGAGTTGAGAAGGTTAATAATGAGATTAATTATCAGAAGATTAATCTTACTAAGGCAAATGATGATCTTGCCAAGATTAACGAAGAGACTAGATCTCTTATCGAAGTAATGAAGTATTTCACAGCTAGTTTCAATGTTGAGAATAATGCTCATTACATGCTTGAAAATGTTGTAAACATCAAAGAGACAGGGGCTGCAGCTCTCTATCTTGATAAGGATGTATATATGAATGAGGAACCTTATCTTGAGATTATTTCAGAGAACTATGTAGCTGGTAATCTTCTTAAACAAGATATAGAAAGTATCTATGATACAGTTAAGAAGAGAAAGTCGATGACTCCGCTTGTTCTTTGTGAGAACTATGACTTTAAGTACCCATATCTTACTGGAACTAATCTTTGTAATGCGGTTGTCTTTCCTGCATACGAGAATGAAAATGTATATGGCGTTATGGTTATAACATCCAGCAAGTATGATTTCTTCGAAAATGGATACGCATTTTATGAGTCTTCTATAATGGACTTTACGTCAGCACTTATATCTGATCGACTCTATCTTCAGACAGAAGATATGGCGAAGAAGGATGGACTTACTAAGATATATAATCGTATCTACTTCAATCAGTTCTATCCTGAACTGCTTGAAGAGGTTTCTGCATCTGGAGATGTAATTACCGTTGTAATGCTTGATATAGATCATTTCAAGAGGGTAAATGATACATATGGACATCTAGCAGGTGATGAGGTTATAAAAGCTGTTGCAAAGGTTGATAATGACTTTGCAAAGAAGTATAATGGAACAGCTGTAAGATATGGTGGTGAAGAGTTCCTTCTTATACTTCGAGGAAAAGGTGTAGAAGAGACTCATGCTATCCTTAAGGAAATGCATCAGGTTATCAAGTCAAATGTAGTTGAGTTTGAAGACTATAAGATTCAGGTTAATTCTAGTATAGGACTTGCTTGTTATCCTGAAACGTGTGATGATATACATGAAGTTCTTGATAGATCTGATAAGGCTATGTATTACAGTAAGGAACATGGTCGAGGCAGGATAACTATTGATGGCCGAGAAGGCGAGTAGTTAATTGATATTTTAAATAGATTGATTTATTATATATTAGGTGTCAATTTATTGACGCCTAATATATTTGTCATTTTTAGGATAAGATACTAAAAGTATTTATAATATTTGATAATTCATTTTTAAAGGAGATATACGTATATGAAGATTCTAGTTATTAATGCAGGTTCAACATCACTTAAGTATCAGCTTATTGATTCAGATACTGAAGCGGTGCTCGCAAAAGGACTTTGTGAGAGAATAGGAGCAGGTGGTCATCTTAAGTATGACAGCTCAAAGACAGGCGAGAAGAAGGAGAAGGATATCGATATGCCAGATCATGGTGTAGCTCTTAAGGCTGTTATCGATGTTCTTATCAGCCCGGAAGATGGTGCTGTTGCATCCCTTGATGAGATAGATGCTGTAGGACATAGAGTAGTTCACGGTGGTGAGTACTTCGATAAGACAGTTCTTGTTACTGATGAAGTTATAGCAAAGATAGAAGAAATATCTGATCTTGCTCCACTTCATAACCCAGCTAACCTTCTTGGTATTCGTGCATGCCAGAAGCTTATGCCAAATACACCGCAGTGCGTTACATTTGATACAGCTTTCCATCAGACTATGCCAGAGAAAGCATTCCTTTATGGTATTCCATATTCATATTATGAGAACTATAAGATCAGACGTTATGGCTTCCACGGTACAAGCCATAGTTATGTATCAAAGAAGGCTCTTACTCACCTTGATAAGCCAGTTGAGGATACAAAGGTTATAGTTTGTCACCTTGGTGGTGGTGCAAGTATCACAGCTGTTAAGGGTGGTAAGTCAGTAGATACTTCTATGGGCCTTACTCCACTTGAAGGTCTTGTTATGGGTACAAGAAGTGGTTCTATAGATCCTGCTGTTGTTCAGTTTATAGCTGACAAGGAAAACCTTTCAGTTGATGAGGTTCTTACTATACTTAATAAGAAGTCAGGTCTTCTTGGTCTTTCAGGAAAGTCAAGTGACTGTAGAGATATAGATGCTGGTAGAGATGCTGGCGATAAGAGATGCGAGATTGCATTCCAGGCATTTGTATATAGCGCAGTTAAGCTTATTGGTGCTTATGCAGCAGCTATGAATGGTGTTGATCTTATAGCATTTACAGCTGGTATCGGTGAAAATGATTCTAAGATCAGAGAGTCTATACTTGATTATTTCGATTACTTAGGTGTTAAGTATGATAAGGCTCTTAATGATTCAACTCATGGTGATGAGGTTGAGATTCAGACAGCTGATTCAAAGGTTAAGGTTGTTATTATACCTACTAATGAAGAGCTTACAATTGCTAGAGAAACACTTGATATTGTGAAATAAGAAAAAAGTTTCGCAAGTTATTGAAAAATTATGTTGACAAGATAAGAATAAATCAGTATAATTTGTCGAGTGTGGTTAAAAACCTAGTGAAAACCAAGTTTCGTTTGAAGGAGGTGTATTCGGTATGTCAATATGTCCTAAGAATAAGATATCAAAGGCTAGACGTGATAAGAGAAGAGCAAACTGGAAGATGACTGCTCCAAATCTTGTTAAGTGTCCAAAGTGCGGCGAACTTATGATGCCTCATAGAGTATGCAAGAGCTGTGGTTCATATGGCCAGAAGGAGATTATCGCTGTAGATTAATTTCCATAAGCATACAGTCTTATAATGAATTATGAAAGCAGACTAGAAATAGTCTGCTTTTCTTTTTGTTTCAGACCTTGCTGCACCCCTTAAAACCACTTGCAATAAGAGGGGATTTAGTCTAGAATGTATTAGTTGTCGTACCTAAACTTATGGGAGGATATATCTATGAGCGATAAGATAAATATAGTTATAGATACCATTGGTGGAGATAATGGCGCTTATGTATGTGTAAAGGGCGCCCTACAGGGGATAAAGAATCACAAGGATGTAAAGATATTTCTGACAGGTCATAAGTCAGAGATTGATCTTATACTAGGCGAATGTGAATATAATAAAGATCAGATAGAGGTTATAGATTGCTCAGAGGAAGTTAGTCTAAATGAGCCACCTGTTCAGGCTGTTAGAGAGAAGAAGGATTCTTCATTGGTTGTTGGCCTTACACTTCTTAAGAAGGGTGAGGCTGATGCATTTATCTCGGCAGGTAGTACAGGCGCTATACTTGCTGGAGGACAGTTTGTTGTAGGTCGTGCAAAGGGGGTTAAGAGAACACCTCTTGCTCATTTGCTTCCTACTTCTGGTGAACCTTCATTGCTTCTTGATTGTGGTGCGAATGTTGATGTAAAACCTGAAGTTCTGGTTCAGTTTGCAGAAATGGGTTCTATATATATGAAGGAAGTCTGCGGAGTTAAGAATCCTCGAGTTGCCGTAGCAAATGTTGGTCTTGAGGAAGAAAAGGGTAACTCACTTGTTAAAGCTGCATATTCACAGCTTAAGACCAATAAGAGAGTTAACTTTATTGGTTCTATAGAAGCTAGAGCTATTCCTTATGGAAAAGCTGATGTTATCGTCGCAGATGGATTCGTTGGAAATGTTATTATCAAGCTTTATGAAGGCTTATCTAAGATGATCCTTCGTGAACTTAAGAGTGCTTTTCTGGCTTCATTTTCAAGTAAGCTTGGAGCTATGCTTATTAAGAAGAGTATGAAGAAGACGCTTCGTAAGTTTGATGCTTCAGATAAGGGTGGTGCACCGCTTCTTGGACTTAAGGGTCTTGTAGTAAAGATTCATGGTAATTCTAAGGAGGGGGAAGTTATATCAGCTATTGATCAGTGTGTATCATTTGTTAAAAATGATGTAAGTGGTAAGATTATAAAAGGATTTGAGAATAGTGAAGAATGATTATACAGCCTTTGAAGAGGTGCTTGGATATCATTTTAAGGACAGAACTCATTTGGATACAGCATTTACACATAAGTCTTATGCTAACGAACATGGCGGAGATGAGGTATCCTATGAAAGATATGAGTTCCTTGGCGATGCTATACTCCAGTTTGTTGCCAGCAAGGAACTTTTCCTTAAATATCCTGAGAAATCTGAAGGCGAGTTAACAAAACTTAGAGCAAGTCTTGTATGTGAATACACATTATCGCAGATTACCAGAGACTATGGATTTGGAGAATATCTATATCTTAGTCATGGTGAGGAGCTTACTGGCGGAAAGAATAGAACTTCGATTCTGTGCGATCTTTTTGAGTCAGTTCTTGGCGCGATATATCTTGATGGTGGTATTGAAGAAGCGGAGAAGTATATTGATAAGTTCCTCTTCACAGACATAGAGCATCGTTCTACATTTTACGATGCTAAGTCTATACTTCAAGAGTATGCGCAGAGTAAAGGTTCTAAGGTTGAATATATTCTTGTGTCAGCCACAGGACCAGAGCATAACAAGCTCTATGAATATGTTGCCACAATAGACGGCAAGCAGTATGAGGTTGGAGTTGGTCATACAAAGAAAATGGCTGAGCAGGTTGCTGCTCATAAAACCATCCTTACACTGAAGAATAAAGATTAACAGGATGATATCATGTATCTAAAAAGTATAGAAGTAAATGGCTTTAAATCATTTGCTAATAAGATTGATTTTCGATTTGAACAGGGAATAACGGGTATTGTTGGACCAAATGGTTCTGGTAAGAGTAATGTAGCTGATGCGGTTCGTTGGGTTCTTGGTGAGCAGAGTGCTTCAAAGCTCCGTGGATCTAAGATGGAGGATGTTATCTTTGCTGGTACTGAGCAGAGAAAGCCTCAGGCTGCAGCTTATGTAGCTATAACTCTTGATAATTCAGACCATAGTCTTCCAATTGATTATAATGAAGTAACGGTTGCACGTAGAGTATATCGTTCGGGTGAAAGTGAATATCTTATAAATGGTAATGTTTCACGTCTTAAGGATGTGTCTGCACTATTCTTTGATACTGGTATCGGTAAAGAAGGATATTCTATTATAGGACAGGGTCAGATAGAGAGAATACTGTCAGATAAGCCTGATGATAGACGTGCTCTTTTTGATGAAGCTGCCGGTATTGTTAAGTATAAGAAGAATAAACAGTTTACTGAGAAGCAACTGGATCAGGAACATCAGAACCTGAACCGTGTTAATGATATCTTATCAGGACTTGAGGAGAGAGTTGAACCTCTTCGTCAGCAGTCTGAAAAAGCTAAGATATATCTTGAATTAAAGGATAGACAGAAGGTTCTGGATATTAACTCATTTCTTATCGAAGTTGATAAGATTAGAGAGAAGCTTGATGAGAACAAGAAGAATCTTGATATAACAGAGGCAGATACAGAAAGACTTAGAGAAGAGTTTGACTATACTAAGACAGAGTATGAGAGACTTGAAGAGACTCTTGAACAGCTTACTGCAAAGATAGATTCCTGTCAGCAGATTATAAATGAGAATAAACTCGAAAATGAGCACGCTGACGGTGAGATTCGAGTTGTTAATGAGCGTATATCTTCCGAAGGTGTTATTACTGCGGAAATTAATACACAGATTGAGAGAGTTCGTTCTAAGATAGAGGATCTGGAGAACGAGAAGTCTCTGCTGTCTGATAGAAAGAAGACTGCTGAAGATGAGTTTAAGGCTGAGACTCAGAATGTAGAAACTCTTAAAGCTGCAGTTGCTAAGGCTGAAGAGGAAGAGGCGGCAGTTGCAGCAAAGATTAATACAGCTAAGTCTGATATCCTCGAGTTTATAAATGCAGGTGGTAATCTTAAGGAAAAGATTGCTAGATACGATACTATGCTTGAAAATATCGGTCTTAGAAAGACTGAACTTAAGTCAAAGTATCTTTCTGAAACCAGTGAGAAGTCACAGGCTCAGGCGGAGAAGGCTACTCTCGAAGAGGAACTCAGTACTGTAAATGAATCTCTTGAGAAGGATAGAGCAAAGCTTGCTAAGACAGAGTCTGATCTTAGATCTGTATCTGATAGAGCTACAACTGTTAAGTCAGAAATGCAGAAATACAACCAGACTGTTATAAGTCTACAATCTAGATATGAGAGTCTTAGAAATCTTACTGAAAGATATGAAGGTTACGGCCAGAGTATCAAGAAGGTAATGGAGAGAAAAACTAAGAACTCTAAGGTTATTGGTGTTGTTGCTGACATCATCTCTGCTCCACAGGAGTATGAGACTGCTATTGAGACTGCTCTTGGAGCCAGCATACAGAATATTGTTACTGAAGATCAGCATACTGCTAAAGAAATGATAGCTTATCTTCGAGAGAATAAACTGGGACGAGCTACATTTCTCCCTATCACTAGTGTTGTTAAGAGAGGAAATGTCAGTCCTGATGCACTGAGTGAGCACGGTGTTATTGGTGTTGCTTCTCAGCTTGTTAAGACAGATAAGAAGTATCAGAACATTATCGATAGTCTTCTTGGCAGAAGCATAGTCGTAGATAATATCGATAATGCTATCAAGATATCAAAGAAGTATAATCAGTCACTTCGTCTTGTTACTCCTACGGGTGAACTTATTAACCCTGGTGGTGCCATGACGGGTGGTGCTTTCAGAAACTCAAGTAATCTTCTTGGTCGTAAGAGAGAGCTTGAGGATATACAGCAGCAGATTGGGGAGACTAACAATAAGCTTCGTAAATCAAGAGAAGAGGATGCAAATCTCACTATGAGACGTGAGACTCTTCGTGAGGAACGTACGAATCTTATGAACAGAATACAGAAACTTTCTATTGATCAGAACTCTGTATCTATCGGTCTTTCAAATGTAAATGAAAAGCTTGCTGCTATAGAACAGGCATTTGCAAGTATTAAGAAAGAGAATACTGAGCTTGATTCTCAGATTGAGACAATCGATTCTAATAAGAAGGAGCTCTTTGATACTGGTAAGCAGCATGAGAACTCTATATCGGAACGTGAGTCTGCTATAGCAAAGCTTGAGATTGAGCTTTCACAGAAGAATGATCTGAAGCATGCTGAGGAAGATAAGCTTTCTCAGGCTACACTTTCTCTTGAAGGTGATAAGAGTAGACTTAATCACTTGGTTGAGGATATTAATAGATATCAGTCAGAGATTAATCAGTATCTTGAGGATATTAGTTCCTTTGAGGAAAGACTTGAGAATAATTCCGATAATGTTAAGAATCTCGAGAGAGAGTTAAAGCATCTTGAGGTTTCTAAGCAGAAGAACAATGAACTTATTGCTTCTGAAGCTGAGAAGCTTACTGGCTTTATACAGGAAAAAGATGATATCAACAAGAATCATAAGGATTTCTTTACAAAGCGTGAGAAGTTATCTGCTGATATCAATGGACTGGAAAAGGCTGCCTACTCACTGAAACTGAATATTGAAAAGCTGGAAGAAGAGAAAGATAAGGCTTCTAACTATATGTGGGAAGAGTATGAGCTTACATATAGTTCTGCAGAACAACTTAAGACAGAGGATTATGAAGATCCTGTAGCTCTTAAGAAGGAAATGAATGAGGTAAAGCAGAAGATTAAGAGCCTTGGTGATGTAAATGTAAATGCTATCGAAGAATATAAAGAAGTAGCTGAAAGATATGAGTTCCTTAAGGAACAGCATGACGATATTATAGAAGCTGAGAATAATCTTCGTAGTATAATTGCAGATCTTGATAAGGCAATGAAGGAGACATTTGCCGAGAAGTTCAAGGATATTCAGGTTATGTTTAACAAGGTATTCAAAGAACTGTTCGGTGGTGGTAAGGCAAGCCTTATGCTTGTAGATGAAGAAGATATACTTGAGACTGGTATTATTATAAATGCTCAGCCACCTGGCAAGAAGCTTCAGAATATGATGCAGCTCTCCGGTGGTGAGAAGTCACTTACAGCTATATCACTTCTTTTCGCTATTCAGAGTCTGAAGCCATCTCCATTCTGTCTTCTCGACGAGATTGAGGCTGCGCTTGATGATTCTAACGTATCGAGATTCGCGAGGTATCTTGATAAGCTTACAAATCATACACAGTTTATCGTTATTACTCACAGAAAGGGTACTATGGAGCAGGCTAACCGTCTCTACGGTATCACTATGCAGGAGAAGGGTGTATCTACTCTTGTATCTGTTGACCTTATAGAAGATAAACTTGATGATTAATTATATATAAAGGAAAAAAGTATGGGATTCTTTCAAAGATTAAAAGAAGGTCTGATGAAGACCAGTAATAGTATATCAAATGTCTTTAAGCAGACAACAGAAATCGATGATGATTTCTATGACGAGCTTGAAGAAACTCTCATCTCTGCTGATATGGGATTTGAGACTACAGAGAAAGTTATAGATGACCTTAGAGAGAAGGTTGAAGAACTTGGAATAAAGGATGCATCTGAATGTAAGGAGCTTGTTATGAAGTCCCTTAGAGATCAGATGAATGTTCCGGATAATGCTTACTGCTTTGAAGATGCTAAGACAGTAATGCTCATTATCGGTGTAAATGGTGTAGGTAAGACTACATCTATTGGTAAGCTTGCTGCTCAGTATAAGAATCAGGGACGTACAGTTCTTCTTGCTGCAGCAGATACATTTAGAGCTGGAGCTATTGATCAGCTACGTACATGGGCAGAAAGATCAGGCGTTGATCTGATTGCTCATGGTGAGGGTGCTGATCCTTCTGCAGTTGTTCATGATGCTGTTCAGGCTGCTAGAGCACGTAAGACTAACATTACACTTATAGATACAGCTGGTCGTCTTCATAACAAGAAGAATCTTATGGATGAGCTTGCTAAGATGCGTCGTGTTATATCAAAGGAGTATCCAGAGTGCTACGTTGAGACTCTTATAGTTCTCGATGGTTCAACTGGACAGAATGCGTTAGAGCAGGCAAGACAGTTCTCTACTGTAACTGAGATAAATGGTATCATTCTCACTAAGCTTGATGGTACAGCTAAGGGTGGTATAGCAGTAGCTATTCAGTCAGAACTTAATGTACCTGTTAAATATATTGGTGTTGGTGAGAAGATTGATGATCTTCAGAAGTTTGATCCTGATGAATACAAAGTCTGATGAAGAGATACTAGCTGATGAGTATACAAATAAAGATGAGTAAATAATAACCTAATAAGAGGTGATAGATAAAATGATAACAAGAGAAAAATGCGAAGAAGCGTACGAGATTGTTTCAAAGGTGGCCCGTAATACAGGGCTTGTAGAAAGTGAGTATTTCAGTAATCTTACAGGCAATAAGGTTTATCTTAAACCTGAGAATATGCAGCTTACTGGAGCTTATAAGATAAGAGGTGCTTATTATAAGATAAGCCAGCTATCTGAAGAAGATAGAGAGAAGGGACTGGTTACAGCATCTGCTGGTAATCATGCTCAGGGTGTTGCTTATGCTGCAAAGGCTTATGGAGTTAAAGCAACTATTGTAATGCCAACAACAACACCACTTATTAAGGTGAATCGTACAAAGAGTTACGGTGCAGAGGTTATCCTGTACGGAGATGTATATGATGAGTCATGTCAATACGCTCTTAAACTTGCTGAAGAGCAGGGTTCAACATTTGTACATCCTTTTGATGATCTTGAAGTTGCAACTGGCCAGAGTACTGTTGCTATGGAGATTCTTAAGGAACAGCCATTTATTGATATTATATTAGTTCCAATTGGTGGTGGTGGACTTGCAACTGGTGTTGCTACACTTGCAAAGATGCTTAATCCATCTATAAAGGTTATTGGTGTAGAGCCTGCTGGCGCTGCATGTATGAAGGCTTCACTTGAGAAGGGTGAGGTTACAACACTCGAAGGTGTAAATACTATCGCAGATGGTACTGCCGTTAAGACACCTGGTGAGAAGATATTCCCTTATATCCAGGAGAATATTGATGAGATAATAACTGTCGAGGATAGTGAGCTTATAGTTACATTCCTTGACATGATAGAGAATCACAAGATGATTGCTGAGAACTCAGGACTTCTTACGGTTGCTGCTCTTAAGCATCTTAAGCCAGAAGGTAAGAAGGTTGCTGCAATTATCTCAGGTGGTAACATGGATGTTATCACACTTTCATCTGTTGTTCAGAATGGACTTATAGCTAGAAGTCGTATATTTACAGTATCTGTACTTCTTCCTGATAAGCCGGGTGAGCTTGTTAAGGTATCACAGCTTATAGCTGAACTTCAGGGAAATGTTATCGAGCTTGAACATAATCAGTTCGTATCACTTAATAGAAATGCAGCTGTTGAGCTCAAGATTACTATGGAAGCATTTGGTCCTGAACATAAAGAGAAGATTATGAAAACACTTGCTGAGAAGGGATATAGACCAAAGGACAAGAGTCCAAAGGCGGTGCTGTAAATGAAATTAATGACACTTGCAAGTGGAAGTAGCGGTAACTGTTCTTATATTGGAACAGACAGAACTTCGCTGCTTTTGGATGTAGGTATCAGTCTTAAGAATATAGAGTTTGGTCTTAAGGAATCAGGTATATCGCCTCATGATATGGACGGTATACTGATAACCCATGAACATTCAGATCACATCAAATGTCTAGGAATTATATCTAGAAAGTATAATATTCCAATATATGCTACAGCAGGAACTATAGCAGCTATCAAGAATATCAAGTCACTCGGTGAGTTTGATCATAGTCTGCTTATTCCTATAGAGCGTAAGACATCATTTGACATAGGAGATATAACGGTGGATGTTCATCCAATATCTCATGATGCTGCCGATCCTGTATGCTACTCATTTAAAAATGGTAACAGCAAGATGTCTGTTGCAACGGATCTTGGTGTATATACTGATGAGCTAGTTGATTTTCTGTCCGATAGTGATGCGATGATCATCGAGGCAAATCATGATATCAGAATGCTGGAGGTTGGGCCTTATCCATACCAACTTAAACAGAGAATACTTGGAAATAAGGGGCATCTCTGTAATGAAGCATCTGGCCAACTGATCAAAAGACTCTTAAATGATCATATAAGAGGTATCTATCTTGGCCATTTGTCAGATAAGAATAATTATCCTGAACTTGCTTTTGAATCCGTAAGACAGGAACTTGAAGGGAATCCTTTTTCCAATGATGTACGTGAATTCGGTCTTGAGGTAGCTCCACGTTACACCGCAAGTCGAATCATCGAAGCATAAAAATGAGTCAGCATTTACGTCCGACGTAAAAAGTGACTCATTTTATATAAATCAATTTTTAGAGGTATAAATCCATGAATAAAACTATTATCACTGTAGTAGGCAAGGATGCCGTAGGAATTATTGCTAAGGTATGTAATTATCTTGCAAGTAACAACATCAATATCAATGATATAACTCAGACAACTATGCAGGGTTACTTCAATATGATGATGCTTGTAGATACATCTAATTCTATGAAGGAACATACAGAGTTATCTGATGAACTTGCTAGTCTTGGTGATGAAATCGGTGTTCAGATAAAGGCTCAGAAGGAAGAAATCTTCCAGATGATGCACCGTATATAATATAATAAAAAAGAGGTTTGAGTATGATTTCATTAGATGAGGTAATAGAGACTAATCAGATGGTACAGCAGATGAACTTTGATGTTCGTACCATTACTATGGGTATTTCTCTTCTTGACAGTGTTGGTGTTGATGTTGAGGATACTTGTAATAAGATATATGAGAAGATCACAACTAAGGCAAAGGATCTTGTTAAGGTTGGTGAGGAGATTACATCGATGTATGGAATCCCTATCGTTAACAAGAGAGTATCTGTTACTCCTATAGCACTAGTTGGTAGTTCAGTATGTAAAACTACAGATGATTTTGTTGAGATAGCTAAGACTCTTGATAAGGCTGCTCATACTGTTGGAGTTAATTTCCTTGGTGGTTATTCTGCTCTTGTGTCTAAGGGCATGACTCCTGCTGATAAGCTTCTTATAGAGTCTATTCCAAAGGCTCTTGCTGAGACTGAGCTTGTATGTTCTTCGGTTAACTGTGGTTCTACTAAGACTGGTATCGATATGGATGCTGTTCGTCTTATAGGTCAGAAGATTAAGGAGACTGCTGAGCTTACAAAGGATAGAGATAGCTTCGGTACAGCTAAGTTCGTTGTATTCTGTAATGCACCTGATGATAACCCATTTATGGCTGGTGCTTTCCATGGTGTTACAGAAGCTGACACTATAATAAATGTTGGTGTATCTGGTCCTGGTGTTGTTAAGACAGCTCTTGAGCAGGTTCGCGGTGAGAGTTTTGAGGTTCTTTGTGAGACTATAAAGAAGACTGCATTTAAGATTACCAGAGTTGGCCAGCTTGTTGCTAAGGCTGCTTCTGAGAGACTTGGCGTTCCATTTGGAATCGTAGATCTGTCCCTTGCTCCAACTCCAGCTGTAGGTGATTCTGTAGCTGATATCTTATGTGAAATGGGTCTTGAGTACGCTGGCGCTCCTGGAACTACTGCAGCACTTGCGCTTCTTAATGATCAGGTTAAGAAGGGCGGTATCATGGCTTCTTCGTATGTTGGAGGACTGTCTGGTGCATTTATTCCTGTATCTGAGGATCAGGGTATGATAAATGCGGTTGATAAGGGTGCACTTACTATAGAGAAACTTGAGGCTATGACTTGTGTATGTTCAGTTGGTCTTGATATGATAGCTGTTCCTGGTGATACTTCTGCAGCAACACTGTCGGGTATTATAGCTGATGAGATGGCTATCGGTATGATCAATCAGAAGACAACTGCCGTACGTATTATGCCAATAGTTGGTAAGAAGATTGGTGATAGAGCGGTATTTGGAGGTCTTCTTGGAGAGGCTCCTGTTATGCCAGTTAATAACTACAGCTGTGAAGACTTTATAAATCGTAAGGGTCGCATACCTGCACCTGTACATTCATTTAAGAATTAATAAGAAATGGAAGCAAAGTATATATTAACTGAATTAAATAATAAGAAGATAGGTTTCTTACTTGAAGATGGGAAGTTAGTAAGAACCTATCTTCTTTCTAGTGAGAGCTTAGTTGGAAATATATATACTGCTAAGGTTATGAATATAGTCCCTTCTATCAGCGCTGCATTTCTTGATGCTGGAACAGGAGATACATTTTACTATTCCCTTGCTGATAATGAAGGAAAGAATATCTTTACAAAGCATGGTAATTCAGAGAAGGTGTGCATCGGTGATGAACTTCTTGTTCAGGTTTCTATGGATCCGATTAAGACCAAGAAGGGAGCTGCAACAAGTTTACTTGAGTTAAAAGGAAGATATTCTATACTTAAAAGATCTGGAAATGTAGGATTTTCCAAAAAGTTTTTAAATGAGGATAGAAAGAAAATCCTTCGCGAGCGAGTAAAGAATGTTATAGAATCTGAACTCGGTCAGTATTCTGGCATAGGAGCTCTTGTTCGTACTGCAGCGAGCGACGTCCCGGATGAACTGATTCTTGCTGAAGTAAGAGAGCTTGCTATTGAAATGAATAGCATCCTAAATGCTGCTGAATGGAGTGCTGTAAAGAACAGACTTTACACACCACCTATAGAATATATAGAAGAACTAAGGGATATTATAGCTAAGAATAAATATGAAAGCTTCAAAGTTATAACTGATCTTGAAGATGAGTATGACCTTATGTTTGGAAAGATAACCAGCGAATATCTGGAAATGTATACTGACGATATGGTTAGTCTTTCTAAGGTTTATAATATCGAAGATAAGTTGAAGAAGGGTTTTAACAGAACTATACATCTTAAGTCTGGAGGAAGCATTATAGTCGAACCAACTGAGGCGCTTACTGTAGTAGATGTTAATTCTGGTAAGGCTATTCACGGTAAGGATGTTCAGAAGACATTTCTTAAGATTAATAAAGAGGCTGCAAAAGAAATTGCAAGGATTCTAAGGCTTAGAAATCTATCTGGTATTATCATTATAGATTTTATAAGTATGAAAGATGCTGATGATATAAGAGAACTAGTTGGTTATCTGAAGGGAGAGCTTTCACGTGATGAAAAGAGGGTGACATATATAGATATGACTCCTCTAGGATTAGTTGAACTTACGCGTGTTAAAGGTGAGAAGCCACTGACTCTGTCAGATTTTTCATAAAGAAAGTGATGTAATCTATGTCCTTATGTTGTAAAATAGGGATGTCTATATTATATGAATTATTTATATGATATATGATCTAGAGGGTGAAAGGAGAAATAAATGGAGACATTAGAGCTAATTAAGAACAGGAGAAGCGTAAAGAGCTACAAGAGTGATCCGGTACCAAAGGAGCTCTTAGAGAAGATAGCGGAAGCTGGTACATTTGCACCAAATGGTAAGGGGGCTCAGGCGGCTAAGATTGTTGTTATCACTAATAAGGAAATTAGAGATAGACTATCTAAGCTAAATGCATCTATTATGGGTAAAGAAGAAGGGTTTGATCCTTTCTATGGTGCTCCAGTAGTATTCTGGGTACTTGCTGATAAGGATTGCTTCACTTCTGTTTATGACGGTAGTGTTGTTCTTGAGAATCTTCAGCTTGCTGCAACTGATCTTGGGCTTGGTGCATGTTGGATTCATAGAGCTAAGCAAGAGGTTGAATCAGAAGAGGGACAGGCTATACTTAAGGAAATAGGTATTGAAGGTAATTATGAAGGTATTGGTCACTGCGTCGTTGGATATATTGATGGTGATCTTCCTGCAGCAAAACCTCGTAAAGATGACTATGTTGTATGGGCAGAATAATTATGAAGTTCTTTTAATACTATAAAAATTAAGTGGAGTGAGAAATGGCTAGAACAAACGCTAGGGAGCCGTTAATAGCAGCGGCTAGAGATTTGTTTTCTTTGAAGGGATATGATGGTACCAGTGTAGATGAAATTGCTGAATCTATAGGTATAAAGGGACCGACAATATATAAATATTTTAAGAATAAAGAGGATCTTTTGAAAGCGGTTATTGACTGTGCTGAAGATGAATATGTTAAAGGAATGGGAATGAATAAGGACCTTCCGGATAAGATAGTTTCTGCAAGAGCTTTTAAGGAATATGTATTACATACATTACATTTTACTCTTAGTAATGATACTGCAATAAAAATGAGACGTCTCATGACTATGGAGCAGTTTAGAAATGAATCTTTAGCAAGAGTAACAACTTTACATCAGATTACATATATTCAGGATGTCTATATTTCCATCTTTGAGAAGTTGATGGAACGTAATCAGATGGTTAAGGGGGATGTTGAGACTATAGCTCTTGAGTTTATATCTCCTGTTACGCTTATGATTCAAATGCTTGAAAGAGAACCTGAAAAGAAAGAAGAAGCTCTTCAAAAAATCGAAAAGCATATTGATGTCTTTATTGAAAGATACGAGATTCAGTAACTGATATCAAATATGATTATAATTTAATATTTATTTAGCTAAAGAGTATATTAAGGCTCTGTATTACATTATGTTATGGTTTTCATATCTAATGTAATGCAGAGCTTTATTCAATTAGTAGTGCTTCCATTTTTTACAATTAGGATACATGTAGTTGATAAAGTATAATGACGTGTATAAATTTTTTATACTCAAATGAAGATTAATAGTATAAGGAGACTTTGATGAAAATTCTAATAATAGAGGACGATGCTTCAATCGCTGGAATGATAAATAAAACACTCGGGAGCTATGGATATACTTGCGAAAATGCATATGATGGTGAAGAAGCAGAAGAAATGATAGACAAACAGAACTGGGATATAATACTTCTTGATCTTATGCTTCCTAAGGTAAGTGGTTATGAGCTTCTGGAATATATAAATACTTATCATAAAACACCAGTTATTATTATGTCGGCGATGAATCAGGTGGATGATAGGATAAGAGGTCTTAGAATGGGGGCTGATGATTATCTGAGTAAACCATTTCAGATCGGGGAGCTTATAGCGAGAGTAGAGGCTGTACTGAGAAGAGCTAATCCAGATAGTAAAACCTTCTCTTATAAAGGTGTTGATGTTGATTTTACATCAAGAAAGGTATCGAGAAATGGAGAAGAAATTTTGCTTACTGTAAAGGAATTTGAACTGCTAAGTATGCTTATTTTGAATAAAAATGTAGCTCTCAGCAGAGAAACTCTCTATGAGGGGGTATGGAAGGAAGAATACTTTGGGGAGACAAGAACTCTGGATAATCATATAAAGAAACTTAGGCAGAAACTGGGATATGATGATGTTATACAGACAGTTTTTCGTATAGGTTACAGACTTGATGTAAAGGATGAATAAAATGAAAGTATTTGTGAAGCTTTATCTGGGGATGATGGTGCTTATGGTGTTGTCACTCCTTACCTCTTCATACTTTGTTGTAAAAACAACACTTGATAGAAATCTGAGGCATGAAATAGAAAATGGGCTTACGCGTCATAATATGCTGCTCACGTCTTTTGAAAATAATCTAATAATAGTTACACGAAATCAGAATATAGATGATGAAAAACTGAAAAATGTTATCTCTATGACTAAAGGGACGAATGATCTCAGCATAATAGTTTTTGTTGATGACATGGTTAAGTACAATAATACTGATATCAATCTGACTCCGGAATATGCTGAAGAGGAATATGTGAAATACGAAAAGGTTATTCAGGGTGACCGTACATATATATCATATTACAGCTGTTTTACAAAAAGAAATGTGAAGTATACATTTATTTCACTGACTGACATAACTAGTGTCTTAGACGAGAATAATTCGTTAAGACATCAGTTTTTTATTATATATCTCGTTGTTCTTTTGTGTGGAACTGTTTTCTCGCTGTTCTTGGCACTTCATCTGACGAAACCTATTAAAAGGCTTAGAGATGCCAGTGAAAGAATTGCTAACGGAGATTATTCAGTTCGAATTACAAAAACTTCCCAGGATGAGATAGGAGAGCTTACCGATGTCTATAATACTATGTCTGAAACTATTCAGGAGAAGATAGATGCTCTTGAATTATCAGCAAAGCAAAAGGAAGATTTTATAGCAGCATTTGCCCATGAAACGAAAACTCCTATGACAAGCATAATCGGATATGGTGATCTGATATATCAGAATAAGCTTTCTGAAAAAGATAGATGTGAAGCTGCAGAAATAATAGTGAATGAAGGGATGAGACTTCAGGCTTTGTCTCTTAAGCTTCTTGATATGATTGGACTAAATAATAATAGTATTATGAAAGAAGAGATTAATACGTCTGAGGACTAAATAATAATAGTATTATGAAAGAAGAGATTAATACGTCTGAAATGGCTGTTGATATTGAGAATACTATAAAGATGAGGCTTGAGAATAAGAGCGTTAGTACTATTTTTTCATTTGAAGACGAATATTTAAATGTTGATTATGATTTATTTAAAACAGTGATCATAAATCTGATAGATAATTCAATCAAGGCAAATTCTTCAAAGATAAAAATTCTTGGACGTAGAAATGATCAGGGGTATATGATAACAGTAAGTGATGATGGTATGGGAATACCAGAGTCAGAGTTATCCAGAGTAAAGGAAGCCTTTTACATGGTAGATAAGTCCAGAAGCAGAAAAG
>CACWGK010000087.1 GCA_902760415.1 uncultured Lachnospiraceae bacterium | reverse complement strand
GGAGTTACTGGGGATGATCTGCAAATGTATGTTGGTGATGTATATCTAAAATATGCTGAGCTTGATTATGGTACGGTTTTGACTGAAATATATCCTGCAAATCTAGTCTTTGGTGGGTTATTTCTAATCATCGGATTTATTGTACTTGGTTGCAATTATCACCCTAAAAAGAAGAAAACATATAAACCTGCCGTGATTTCTGAAACCTATACTTATACATATAAAGGAAAGTGGGCTTGGGAAAATGCGGCTAAGGAATATAGGCGACTCAAACGAATATCTGAAGATGTAGAGTTCTCTGAAGAAGAAACTTATAAGATATATGATTATACGATGACTCCGCTGTCGTATTTTTATGGCTGGCTATGTGAGAAGAATCTTCTTGGAGAAGGATTTGTAAATGAGTTTGGTGAAGATGCTGCATTAGATATTATAAATCGTGTAAAGACAGGGGTGTCTACCCCTTTAGATGTGCTGGGGGAATTTGATTATTATTTTTCTTATGAATGGATCAAGAGTGAGGCAAGGGAGTTCTTTAGAGTATATTTTGATTCTAGAAACATTTTTAATGATAAGAACTGTTATATCTATGATTATTATGAATGTAATGGTGAACCGGTAGATAGATATTACTGTATGGAGTATTCTTTAGAGATACAAAAGAAGATGAATCAACGTTTGGATGAACGTTATTACGAGTATAATAAAGAAAATCCTCGAGTTTATAATTCTAGTGATTATTATGAAGATTATGATGACGAAGATAATATCGTGAATGTTCATTCTGATTACTTTGATACAGATCTGGAAGTTTATCGCTTTGGACGTAAGATAAAGGGAGAGTTTCCAGAAGATTATGCTTTAATGTGCGTTCAATCCTTTAGTCAGATGTCGCAGGAGCAGTGGAATCGTATGAAGCGTTGGCTCATGGAGTTTTATGATGTAAATGCGGAAGAAATTTTGGTTAATCATTTTCATCCGTATGATATGTATATCTTTGAACCTCAGTCGGAGGGGGATCTTGCTTTTATAATCAATGGTGGTTCGGATTATGAGGAGGAACATGGTATATCATTTACTATAAGAAATGGAGTTCTTCTGGATTGGAGTTATGCTGGTGAGAGTCATGAACCATATGATGAAGAAATGATAGAGCGCTACGAGAGATTCACATGTGGTATTGATTATGAGTCTATCGATACAGAGGAGGTTCTAGATAAACTTGTGGCGGAAGGTAAGCTGGTTCGCACTGTTCTTCTTCCTGAATATTTGGGTGGAGAGGATACTGACAGTAATAAGTCATATGTCACTGTAGATGCTCTAGCTAAGCTTCAAAACATTCATAGAAAGCTTAAGATGCTGAAGGCTTATGCAGCCTCTGAACTTCCTGATTGGGAGTTTCATGTGGATGTCATAGTGAATTATTCAGAGGAACCGGATGTGCTACTTCCTATGTGGATTACATTTTCTACGCCATGGAGAAAACAAGCTATCTCTATATCTTTGCGTGCTGATATATGGGAGTAAGATTTACAGTACAACTTTATAATGGGTGAGTCCTATGGTTATAGCAAGATGGCTAATGTATGCTTTGTTGACACAAAGAATAAAAAAGAATAAATATATATAAAAGGAATAAAAAGGATTATAAACTTGTAAATATGAAGAAAATGATAATAATTGGCGCTGGTGCAGCTGGTATGATGGCCGCCATTAAGGCATCAGATCATTACAGCGTCACACTAATTGAAAAGAATGATCGGCCTGGGAAAAAGCTTTATATTACAGGTAAAGGCAGATGCAATGTCACTAATGATTCGGATGAAGAGACATTTCTAAAGAATGTAGTAACTAATCCGAAGTTTCTTTATAGTGCCATTTATTCATACAATCAGTCTGCTGTAATAAATGATTTTGAATCCTGGGGAGTTAGACTCAAGACTGAGCGAGGTAATAGAGTGTTCCCTGAGTCGGATCATTCGTCGGATATAATAAAGGCACTCAGAGAACAGCTTTCTAAGAGGAAGGTTGAGGTCTTATACAATACTGAAGTTGTTGATATTATCACGGAAGAATATGTGGCTGATCCTTCTGCTAAGGAAAAGTATTTAAGAAAAGCTACAGGTGTTGTACTCCATGACTTAAGAAGTAAGAATGCAGGAAACTTTATGATTCTTGCGGATGTTATAGTTATCACTACAGGAGGCTGCAGCTATGAGGCTACAGGTTCAACTGGAGATGGCTATGATTTTATGTATAAGATTAATTCGACTATAAATGATTCTTCATCTTTTATTCAGCTTGAACCTGAGAGACCATCATTGGTTCCTATAGAAACAAAAGAGAAGTTTGTAAAAGATATGATGGGGCTTTCTCTAAAAAATGTTTCTTTAAAGGTTATAGCTTCTAAATCATCATATAATCTAAAGAAGGATAAGGTTCTATATGAAGAGCTTGGTGAAATGCTATTTACTCATTTTGGTGTAAGTGGACCTCTTTGCCTTTCGGCTTCTTCTTATATAAGTTCATTTGCAGCAAAAGAAAGTTCAAAGAAAATTGGAAACTTTGATTTTGGCGGAATTACTCTTGAGATTGATCTTAAGCCTGGTCTTTCGGAAGAAGATTTAGATAAGAGGTTACTTCGTGATTTCGAGGAATATCATAATAGAGATTTTCAGAATAGCCTTGGCAAGCTGCTTCCGAGACTTCTGATTCCTGTAATTATAGAAAGAAGTGCTATCAAACCTGAGAAGAAGGTTAATAGTATTACGACAGAAGAGAGAGAACGATTGTTACACTTGCTGAAGCATTTTACTCTTACGATGAAGAAGCTAAGAGGATTTGATGAGGCTATCATCACAGGTGGTGGTATCTCAGTTAAGGAGATAAATCCTCAGAATATGGAGCTGAAGAAAGTTAAAAACTTAAGGGTTGCTGGAGAGGTAATAGACTGTGATGCGCTAACGGGCGGCTTTAATCTCCAGATTGCTTGGTCCACGGCGTGTCTTGCTGCTGAATGATCTTTTACGAGGAATGATAATATGTTATATGGTGCTTTAGAAGCTGGTGGTACTAAGATGATATGTGCTGTCGGTGATGAAAAAGGTAATATAATAGATGAAGTGACTATACCAACAACTGTTCCGAATGAAACAATCCCAGAGATAATAAGATATTTTAAAGGGAAAGATATTGAGGCGCTTGGAATAGCATGTTTTGGTCCGCTTGACCTGGATAAATCATCGCCAACCTATGGCAATATATTAAAGACACCGAAGCTTGCTTGGACAGGCTTGGAAATCTATAGTGTCTTAAAGGATGAACTCGAAGTACCTGTTAATATAGATACAGATGTTGCTGGCTCGCTTCTTGGTGAAGCAACCTGGGGCTCGGCTAAGGGGATTAGTGATGCTTTATATATTACCATTGGGACTGGTATAGGTGGTGGTATCTTAGCTAATGGAGAGATTCTTCATGGTATGCTGCATCCTGAACTAGGACATATGATTCTTTCTAGACATGAATCGGATTCTTTTGAAGGTATATGTCCATTTCATAAGAACTGCTTTGAAGGTTTGGCGAGTGGTCCATCTATTGAAGCTAGATGGGGCAAACCAGCAGAGGAGTTATCTGATAATACAGAGGTATGGGAACTTGAAAGCTTTTATATAGCTCAGGCGCTTACAAATATCATCCTTACTATCTGCCCTAAGAAGATAATTCTTGGTGGTGGGGTTATGAAACAAGAACAGCTTTTTCCACTTATTCGTAAAAAAGTACTAAGTAATCTAAATGATTACATTAGTACTAAGGAATTGGAGGATATCGATAACTATATAGTGCTTGCTGATCTTGGTGGAAAGCAGGGGATTATGGGCGCTCTTAAACTTGCTTACGAATGCTGAAATATCATCTTTAAGGATGATGACAGATGTTCGTGTGGTGTGATATGATATGATATGTTAGGGTTCGTAATAAGGAGGATGTGGAACGATGAAAGGATGTAAAAAAGTAATAGGTGTTTTACTTGCTGTTATTTTGATGATAGGATTGATTCATATGCCAAGTATAGATAGTAATGCTGCTAGTGATTTAGATATTCAGAATATAAAGATATCTGCAGATGGTGTTGCAACGTGGTCTCCGTATGAAGGGGCTGATAGGTATGAATATGGTTTTGAGATAAATGGTTTATTTCACAGCGCATATACTTCACTCACAACTGTAAATGTGAAACGTGCAATGGACTATGTAGGATTACCCTCAGGAAGCTATACTATATTTTTGCGAGCTTGTAAAGGTGATCGAATAATTTCTAATCAGTGGACAGGAACATATTCATATGTAAATAATAATAATTATCCCCAATTGGGTGCTATTAAGAATGTAAATTTGAATGATACTTCAGTATCTTGGGATAAGGTTCAAAATGCCAAAAAATATACTGTAGAATTAAAAAATCTAACCTACTATGATAAAACAAGTATATCTACGACAACTTGTTCGGTAGATTTGTCTGATATATTGACTGTAGGAGAATACACATATGATATAACAATATATGCTGAGGCAAAGGGATATATTTCGTCGGAATATCATGTTGGTCAAAAAACATTTAATTATAAATATCATAATTATACTATTACCTTCGATGCTAATGAAGGAAGGGTTAGTAAAAGTTCAGCTACTACAGAAGGCAGGGAAAGACTTACAGATTTTCCTACTCCTACTCGTGAAGATTATAAATTTGAGGGCTGGTATACTGCTCCAACAGGTGGTACAAAGGTAGATTCAAATTACAAGTTTTCAGGTGATACTACAATTTACGCTCATTGGCTATCAACTCTGCAGTATCATGGCCTTTATGTAGTAAATGGAACTGCGGATCGCTTTGCGGGTTCTAAGGGCATGGTTGTTAATCTTACTGCGGATGCAATTCCTTCTGGAACATTTCTTAACTCACAGTATTATGTTTTTTCTAAGTGGGAATTAACCTCTGGTGTGGGTACTATTGCGGATCCTTATAGTCCAACAACAACTTTTACTATGGGCGATGGTGAAGCGAATATAACTGCTAGATATACTTATGAAGGACCTGAAGTAAAAGAGTTGTATTCTTATGTGGATGAACCTGTTGAAGGTAATAAGATGACGAATGCATATACTAATGGACTTGGAAGCAAAGTTACTTCGACTATATGGTATGATGCAAATGGCAATCAATTATCAGAAGGAACGGTATTTGAAGCTGGTAAGAATTATAAGGTAAATATTAATATAAAGGCAGATGATGGTCTTCCTTATTCAGACGATGTAAAGTTTTATTTGAATGATACCAGTGATGGTGTTAATAAAGTTATGACAGTATTTAGTATGGCTTGCATTACCAAAACGTTTACAGCAAAACCGATTGCATATACAGTATCTTTTGATACAGATGGTGGAAATGCAATATCTCCTGTTAATGTAAATAAGGGTGCGAAGGTTGCAAAACCGGCTAATCCAACAAGAACAGGATATACATTTGATGACTGGTATAGCGATAGTTCAAAGACTGTAAAGTACAATTTTGATTCTCCAGTTGTTTCTGATATTACTCTATATGCGAAGTTCAACAAGCAGGAAGATGTTTCATCTTCTGGTGGAAATGAAACTAATAAGGTTGATTCTGGTAAGACTGATTCTGGTAAAACTGGTTCATCGAATAATGGTGGATCTAATGATAATGGAACAGGAAATATAGGTTCTACAGGACAAGGAGCATCTGGCAATAGCACTGATAATACTCCAAGAAACACTCTTGTTACTACAGATGGTAAGTCTCAGTACTACAAGGAAGATGGAAGTCTTGCCTCTGGTGAGTGGATAACAATCAATAATGTTCTATATTACTTCAACGCTGATAGTTTTAATGCGGCTAATGAGTGGCGAGATGGTAAATGGATAAGTTCTGATGGTTCATGCACTTATGATGGTACACTGACATGGAAGAGTAACAGCACAGGTTGGTGGGTAGAGGATTCAGTTGGTTGGTATCCTGTATCGAGCTGGCAGAAGATTGATGGTATCTGGTATTACTTTAATGCTTCGGGTTATATGGCATCCAATGAATATGTAGATGGATATTGGCTAAATGACGATGGCTCGTGTTCAAATGATTATTATCTTACCTGGAAGAGTAATAGTACAGGTTGGTGGGTAGAAGATAAGTCGGGCTGGTGGCCATCATCTCAGTGGCTCAAAGTAGATGGATATTGGTATTACTTTGATGGTTCGGGATACATGGCAACAAGTCAGTATGTTGATGGCTATTGGATTGGTGCTGACGGAGTATGTAATTAATCTGTTATTGATATAAAGAATTGATAAATAAAGATTTTGGCCTTTTGTAAATTGATTTATTAACGAGGTATTGGTTTGATTCCAGTGCCTCGTTTTTTATTAGATTCATTTCATTTTGAGTTTCATTTCTACTACAAAAATAAATGATTTTATGTTATTATCAAGTGGTTGAAATAATATATTAATGGAGGGTGTTTATGAATATAGCAATAGACGGACCTGCAGGCGCTGGAAAAAGTACGATAGCTAGACTGGCTGCTAAAGAATTGGGGTTTGTATATGTAGATACAGGAGCTATGTATAGAGCGATTGCTTTATATCTGTTGGATAATAAAACTGATATCTATAATGAGGAAGAACTTAAGAGGGCTCTTTCACATATTAATATAAATATTGTATATGAGAATAATGTTCAGCATGTTTTTCTTGATCTCGTAGATGTATCTGAGGAGATTAGAAGTGAGAAGGTTGGTAATATGGCTTCGACATCTTCGGCTCTTGCTCCGGTTCGTGAGAAGCTTCTGGATCTTCAGAGAGATATTGCTGCTAAAAATGATGTAATCATGGATGGACGTGATATAGGAACTAACATTCTTCCGAATGCAGAACTTAAGATATATCTTACTGCTTCTGTAGATGTTAGAGCTAAGAGACGTTTTGATGAGCTAAAGCTTAAGGGAGAGAATCCTGATCTTGAAGATATCAAGAAGGGAATTGAGACCAGAGATTATCAGGATATGAATAGAGATATAGCGCCACTTAAGCAGGCTGAAGATGCTGTTCTTATAGATAGTTCTGATATGACTATTGCTGAAGTTGTAGATAAGATTATTGACTTAACTAAAGAGAAGTAATTACGGAGTGATATGGAAGTTATACTTGCAGAGAAGGCAGGCTTTTGCTTCGGAGTAAAGAGAGCGGTAGATACTGCATTTGCTAAAGCAAAGGAGTTTAAGGCTGCTGGACGAAAGCTTTATACATATGGACCTATTATCCATAATGAAGAAGTTATAAAAAAACTTGAAGATGCTGGAGTATATATGCTGCAGAGTCTGGATAATCTAGATGATATTCCAACGGGTTCTGCTATTATCATAAGATCGCATGGTGTACCAAGATCTGATTATGAGAAGATTGAGTCAGCTGGACTTGAAGTGATAGATACCACTTGTCCTTTTGTTCAGAATATTCACAAGATAGTCAGTGAAAGGTCTGATGCAGGAGATGTGATACTTATCATAGGTAATCCGGGTCATGCAGAAGTTGATGGCACTATAGGATGGTCGTCGAGTGAACCATATGTCATCAATAGTATAGAGGATATAGAGGCTTTACCTGATTTTTCGGATGCATCTATAACCGTTGTAGCACAGACTACATACAGCCTAAAAAAATTTCAAGAATTTGTTGAAGTTTTAAAAGATAGATATTATAATATTAATGTTTGCAAAACTATATGTAATGCGACTGAGGAAAGGCAGAGCGAAGCTGAGAAGCTTGCATCTACAGTAGATGCGATGATAGTTATCGGTGGAAAGGCTAGTTCGAATACTCAGAAGCTTTATGAGATAAGCAAACAAGCGTGTAACAATACTTACTATATACAGACACTCGTTGATTTGGATTTAACTGTTTTTGAATCCGCTAGTAGGGTAGGTATTACAGCAGGGGCATCTACCCCGAATTACATAATTAAGGAGGTTCAAGACAGTATGTCAGAGATGAATTCTATGGAAGATTGGTTAGATGAGAGCAATTCATTTAACCCTAGAAAAGGACAGGTTGTAGAGGGATCAGTTATTTGGGTTAAGCCTGATGAGATGGCTGTAGATATCCATTGCAAAGCTGACGGTATCCTTAAGGCAGAGGAGTATTCAAATATTCCTGTTGATCTTACAACAGTATTTAAGGAGAATGATCCTGTTACAGTTATGGTTCTTTCACCAAAGGATGCTGAAGGTAATGTTATATTATCTTGCAAGAGCATTATAGCTGATGAGGCTTATAAGGAGCTTCAGGAAGCATTTGAGAACAAGACAGTTCTTACTGGAAAGGTTGTTGAGATTAGAAAGGGCGGACTTATCGCTCTTGTTAAGGAATGCAGAGTATTCATTCCTATCAGCCTTGTATCAGATAGATTCGAGAGAGATATCAATAAGTATGAAGGTCAGGATATTGAGTTCATACTTACAGAGTGCGATATGCACAAGAAGAGATTCATCGGTAACAGAAAGCAGCTTCTCGTTGAGAAGAAGGCAGCTGATACAGAGAAGCTTCTCTCAAGTCTGTCAGTTGGTCAGGTAGTTGAAGGTGATATCAAGAATATCACAGATTTCGGTGCATTCGTTGATCTTGGTCTTGCAGATGGTCTGCTTCACATTTCAGAGATGTCATGGGGCAGAGTTGACAAGCCAAAGAAGCTCTTCAATGTAGGTGATCATGTAAGATGCTTCGTTAAGGAGATTAATGGAGATAAGATAGCTCTTTCATGCAAGTTCGAGGATGAGAATCCATGGCTTAAGGCTGAAGAGAAGTATGCTAAGGGTACAGTTGTTAAGGGTAAGGTTGCTCGTATGACAGACTTTGGAGCATTTGTTGTTCTTGAGCCAGGTATCGATGCACTTCTTCATGTTTCTCAGATTTCACAGGATCGTATCGAGAAGCCATCAGATGTTCTTAAGAGCGGACAGGAGATTGAAGCTAAGGTTGTTGATATCAGAGTTGCTGATAAGAAGATTAGCCTTTCTATGAAGGCACTTCTTCCAGAGAAGCCAAAGGCTGAAGCTGCTGATGAGAACAAGGAAGAGGAAGTTGTTCTTCCTGAGAGCGAAGATATCGCTGAGACAATCCCAGTTGATGATGCACTTGCTGCAGCAGTAGCTGAGGATGCTGAGTAATTACTAGAACTTATATAAAGCAAGCGCTTCAAAAAAGTGCTTGCTTTATTTTTTTTGATATGATATATTATTTTAGTTCGATTTAGACGGTCCGCTGTATCGAGTATGTCATTTTGATTTATTATTTAGATATACTTACATAAGATAGAAAGAACGTTTAAAAATATTTATCTTATTTTGGAGGAATAATCATGAGTTACGAAAGCATTATCAAGGGCATCGAAGATGCACAGCTTCGTGAGACACCTTTTGATTTCAACGTAGGTGATACAGTTAAGGTATCAGCTATGATCAAGGAAGGTGAGAAGTCAAGAATCCAGGTTTTTGAAGGAACTGTTATCAAGGTTCAGGGACACGGAGCAAGACAGACATTCACAGTTAGAAAGAATTCTAACGGTGTAGGAGTTGAGAAGACATGGCCAGTTAACTCTCCACTTGTTGAGAAGGTTGACGTAGTTAGAAGAGGTAAGGCTAGACGTGCTAAGCTTTATTACTTACGTGACAGAGTTGGTAAGAGAGCTAAGGTTAAGGAAATCGTTAAATAAACTTCTATTTATGACCGGAGCTTAGTTGCTCCGGTCATTGTTTTAATATGACGAATATTTATATTTGAGTGATCTTTATATTTGGAGATGTGCTTATGAAGAAAAGAAAGGGCTCTGCTTCATTTTCTCTTGGGAAAAAATCTGATGTTGAGAAGGTGAATAAGAAGCATACCGGAAGATTTATACTTAATACGCTTTTTATTATATTTGCTGCTGTAGTCCTTGGCTATGGTTTGGTTCAGTTCTGTGTTCAGACTGTATATATGACAGGTCCTTCTATGGAGTCAACTATATCTGATGGTGATGAG
>CACWGK010000086.1 GCA_902760415.1 uncultured Lachnospiraceae bacterium | reverse complement strand
CTAAAACTCTGGTTACCTTACTTTTTAGTTTTTTCATCTCTCATACTTTCCCTTCTGAAAAAAAATCTTGCCTTTTTCAGGCATGTAAATAGTGTAATAAAGTGTAATAGTGTAATTAATTATTCATCCCCGTTTGAAAATATAACAGTATATATATAGTATGTCAATAAAATATAATAAATATATGATAAAAATATAAACATTCTTCATTATATCATTTTTTATATAATGTTATATAAAAATGGCAAGTACCACTATGCAGTAGCACTCGCCATTTTCATATATTGATACTAAAAACTATTTAGCTTAATTATTTAGACTCAATAACGATCTTCACACAACCTTCAACATCTCTCTTGAACTCGAATGTATATGTTACATTTCCCTTCTCATAGATGTATGTGAAACCATCTTTAGAATCGATAGATGTATCAGGATCACCATATGTACCTGTGATAACATAAGCAGTTGTACCAAGTGATACATCTCCAGGAAGAAGAATTACACTTGAATCAGCATAATCAGCTTCAGCAACGATCTTTGAAATCTTGCAGTTCTTTGGAAGCTCTTCTGTATTTCTATCATTCTTAAGGTTTACAAGAAGATGAGCATCACTTCTATTGAATACATCAAGGTATACACTGTCAAGTGATCCCATAGGAGCAACCTTAACATTGAACTGCTCTGTCATCTCGTCTCTAAGTTTAAACTTCTTTGCTATATCTGAGTACTCAACAGGAACGCTGCAAACCTTGCCAAGAAGCTTAACCTGTCCAGCATCAAGAGTATTACTATCAAACATCTCACCATCGGAAGCAACAACTTCGGAAGCATCACTTGAAGCAGTATCTTTGTTACCGCATCCAACTGCTGAAGCAAGAACAACACCTGCTAATAATAAAACACCAAGTTTCTTAAATACATTTTTCTTCATAACTCTCATTTCTTTTTTCTCCCTTCGTTTATCTTCATGACGGAGTCTAACAAGAAAAACCAACTTGTTCTTCTCAAAAGTTGCTAACTATTTACCAAAAAGTGCTATTCTGACCTCTTTTGGGTTCTAAATTCGATTTTTTGTGAAACATGCACAAAAATCGACTCATTTCCGGCTTCGCCGTTTTTGTAACTATTTACCATAAACTAACTATTTTCTTGTGTTTTTTTGTGCTGTAAAAATGACAAGAAAACCAGACATATACATATTAAACAATTTTAACTCATCTCGAGAACCGCAAAAACACTCAAAAAACGGCTAAAAAAGGTGCACAAAATATAACTACCCAACTATTAAAAAGTGCTATTTGAAATTCAACAAGGTCGCCTGATATTTACAGACGACCTTGCCCAGGATGGTATATATTACATTTTATATATGTTAATTTACGCTAAAGAGAAGCTGTCCATAGCTTGGGAATGGCCAATCTTTTTGTGAAGTTAACATCTCTGCTTCGTCAACAAACTTACGAAGATCTTCCATAGCTGGAAGTAATTCATCTCTTACATAAGCTGATGATTCAAAGATATCTTCCTTATCTTTAAGCTCAGCAAGAACTTCCTCAAGCTTAACTACTGATACAAGAACAGAATCAGTAATCTCTGAAAGTCTTTCCATAGTTGATACTTCATAGTTGCATTTAACATTAGAGCTTACTTCTCTCATAAGCTTTGTTGTCTCAGCAAGTCTATATAAATATCTCTCAATAGCTGGCAGATAATTCTTACGAACCATATCTACCATAGTAAGTCCTTCTATATTAACTGTCTTAACATAGTTCTCCAGCATGATCTCACATCTTGACTTAAGCTCTGCCTCTGTAAACACTTTATGTGCTAGCAGCATTTCCTTATTCTTCTCATCAAGAAGATGTGGCATAGCGTCAGCTGTAGTCTTAAGATTAGATAATCCTCTAACTTCTGTAGCTTCCTTAACCCACTCATCACCATATCCGTTACCATCGAAGAGGATTCTCTGATGATCAGTGATAACTCTCTTGATAAGCTTATGAAGATCATCCTCAAAGTTCTCAGACTTCTCGAGTTCATCAGCGTACTGACGAAGACTCTCTGCTACTGCTGTATTAAGCATAATGTTGCAGCAAGCTATAGAGTTAGATGAACCAAGTGATCTAAACTCGAACTTATTACCTGTGAAGGCAAATGGTGATGTTCTATTTCTATCAGTTGTATCTCTGCTGAAGCTTGGGAGACTGTGAACGCCGAGCTTCATAACAACCTTCTCAGCACCTGCATAAGGCGTATCGTTCTTTATAGCATTTAGAACTCCAGTAAGCTCATCTCCAAGGAATATAGAGATAATAGCTGGTGGTGCCTCATTTGCTCCAAGTCTATGATCGTTACCTGCTGTAGCAACAGATAGACGAAGAAGATCTTGATAATCATCTACTGCTTGGATAACCGCACATAAGAATAGAAGGAACTGCGCATTTTCATAAGGTGTCTTTCCAGGAGACAGAAGGTTCACACCTGTATCTGTTCCGATAGACCAGTTATTATGCTTACCAGATCCGTTAACACCTGCAAATGGCTTCTCATGAAGCAGACATTCCATACCATGGCGAGCAGCAACCTTCTTCATAATCTCCATAGTAAGCTGGTTAGAATCTGTAGCAACATTTGTTGTTGAATATATAGGTGCAAGCTCGTGCTGTGCTGGAGCAACTTCGTTATGCTCTGTCTTAGCAAGGATACCAAGCTTCCACAGCTCGTTGTTCAGGTCTTCCATAAACTCTGAAACACGTGGCTTGATCACACCAAAGTAATGGTCATCCATCTCCTGTCCCTTTGGAGGCATAGCACCAAAAAGTGTTCTACCTGTATACTTAAGGTCAGGTCTCTTATTCCATACTTCTCTATCTACAAGGAAGTATTCCTGCTCTGGACCAACACTAGTTCTTACATATTTAACATCATCATTTCCGAAAAGCTTAAGAACTCTCTTAGCTTGGCGATTGATAGCCTGCATAGATCTAAGAAGTGGTGTCTTCTTATCAAGAGCCTCGCCTGAGTATGAACAGAAAGCTGTTGGAATGCAAAGTGTATGATCCTTTATAAATGCAAATGATGTAGGATCCCATGCCGTATATCCTCTGGCCTCAAATGTAGCTCTAAGTCCTCCTGATGGAAATGAAGATGCATCAGGTTCGCCCTTAATAAGTTCCTTACCAGAGAACTCCATAAGTACTCCACCATCTGGAGATGGGCTGATAAAACTATCATGCTTCTCAGCAGTAACACCTGTAAGAGGTTGGAACCAATGTGTATAATGAGTAGCTCCATTTTCGATTGCCCAACTCTTCATCTCCTCAGCTACTGCATCAGCAACCTTCTCATCAAGTCGTACATTCTCATCAATTGTCTTCTTCAGTGATGCATATACATCATCTGAAAGTCTTGATCTCATTACTCTCTCATCAAATACAAGAGAACCAAAGAGTTCAGGTACATTTGTCTTAGCCATCGCTATATCCTCCTTAAATGGTTTTAAAATCTTTGTAAACGCAAAAAGGGCGCCCTAGAGCAATTGCTCTAAGACGCCTTTGTCTTAACTGATTCGTATCATACTCTTATATCGAGTCTTTGTCAATCTCTTTTTTATATTTTTTCATTTTTCATTTACATCTTCCTACATTTACATGAGGATAAAGATGAAAAGTATTATGCTTAGACCTTATTCCAGCAATACAAGTAAGCAATGAATTAATCGATGATTTCTTCGGCGACCTGACGCTTTGTGAGCCCGGTATTCATAGCTTCGCGGATGATATATTCGTGAGCTTCTTTCTCGGACATGCCACGTTCTACGAGGACGATCTTGGCACGACTCACAACCTTAAGCTCTTCCATCTTCTCTTCGAGGGTACGAACTTTTCTGTTCAGTGTCTTAACCCTCTTATTGAGAGCGAGAAGTAGTCTCACACTTCTACCAAGGTCGCCCTTCTTTAGGGGCTTCGGTATAGTGATCACACCATAGCTTATCAAGTGATCCATAACATCGCCGTGTATCTCATTTGGTACTGCAAGGATGACCCCTGCGCTATGCTTATCTACGACATCCATTACGAAGTCTGTGCCCATGCCGTCGGTGAGCGGAGCATTTATCAGGATTATATCATACTCTCTGACAAGCAGTTCGCGGCGTGCAGCTGATGCGCTCTTACGCTTCTCAATCACGCTGAACATGTTGAGCGGAAGGGACTTCTCAGCAAGTATATTAAATTGTTCAGACGACGATACGATGAGTACCGAGTATCTATCTGAAGTTCTACTGCTCATAAATCTCTGCAGCCTTTCTAACTATAACTGAAAACTATCGATGTTTTATCTATTACAAATACTTATCGATGATCGACGCAGGAAGTATATCCTTAATAAAGTCGCTACTTTCTGCATACTTAATAGCTTCCTTGCGGGACTTAGGAAGAAGTACGCTGTCTTCATCCATTTCCTTTGGAAGCTCAAGATTATTCTCTATACCGTATAGACCTGCGTAAATGAGTAAAGCATACGCAAGGTACGGATTACTAAGGGCGTCTGGTGAACGAAGTTCAACCCTTGGCTGCTTTTCTTTATCATTTATGTACATGAGCTCTGAACCGCCTACATTTGACCAGTTAACCTTAGTAGGCGCTGTGCCCGTACCGAATCGGTTATAGGACGAATCTGTTGGATTCAGGAATATAGTTATATCCTTAATCTTCTCAAGAATACCAGCCGCCGCATAGCGAACCACATCCTCGCCCTTCTGATTCTTAGCGAAAATGTTGATGTGGTAGCCATTTCCAGGCTTATCAGAAAGTGGCATTGGCGAGAAGTCAGCATAAAGGCCGTTACGATCCGCAACGGTTGCAACTACCATCTTAAATGTAGTTATCTGGTCAGCTGCTTTAAGTGGCTTGCCGTAGTGGAAATCAATCTCATTTTGTCCTGGACCTCGCTCATGGTGAGATCTCTCTGGTGTTAGACCCATTTCTTCTATAGTAAGACATATCTCGCGGCGGATGTTCTCCCCGCGGTCAAGAGGAGCTATGTCCATATAGCCCGCCTCGTCGTATGGAATCTTGGTCGGTTTCGCTTCGTCATCGGTCTTGAAGAGATAGAACTCCATCTCGGAGCCAAATCTAAACTCGATTCCAGCATCCTCTGCGGCCTTCACGGCATTTTTAAGGATGTTGCGAGTATCTGCCTCAAATGGGGTGCCATCCGCTTTACATACATCGCAGAACATACGAAGAACTCTTCCTGAATCTGGTCTCCACGGAAGAACTGACAGGGTATCTGGATCTGGCTTCAGGTACAGGATACCTTCATTGCAGCCTTCGAAACCCCTGATAGACTTAGCATTTATCATGATTCCATCTCTGAATGCCTTCGGAATCTCACGCGGCATAACCGATATGTTCTTCTGAACACCGTAGGCATCGCGAAATGCAAGTCGAATAAACTTCGCATCTTCCTCCTCTATGTATTCCATTATTTCCTTCTCTGAATATGTCATACGTATTCTCCTATAATTACTTCATGTAGAAGTCTGGTCTATGTTTCCTCATTTTACTGTATAGAAGCTTTATGTTTATGCAATCTACATAGGAAGCTTATACTATATTTCTTCTATATTATATGTCCAAGATTACACTATATTTCTTCTATATATTATATGTCCAAGATTACACTATCTATCTTGATACCGCAAGAGAACTCTCAATAAACTTGCGGAATATAGGATGCGGTCTGTTAGGACGTGACTTGAACTCAGGATGGAACTGTACGCCGAGGAAGAAATCATTTTCGGGTACTTCTACTGTCTCAACGAGTTCTCCATCTGGCGACTGGCCTGAGATCACAAGGCCTGCCTTTGTCAGAACGCCTCTATATTCGTTGTTAAACTCGTATCTATGTCTATGTCTCTCGGAAATGGATAACTTGCCATAACACTTCTCCATAAGTGTACCTGGCGTAATCTCGCATGGGTAGCTTCCAAGTCTTAGAGTTCCGCCCTTATCGACGCTGTCTGACTGGCCCGGCATGAAGTCTATAACCTTAATGTCTGTAGCATCGTGGAACTCACCCGAACAAGCGTCCGTGAGACCAGCTACATTTCGAGCATACTCAATTACCGCAATCTGCATACCGAGGCAAATGCCGAAGTAAGGAATATTGTGTGTACGCGCATACTTTGCAGAGAGAATCATTCCCTCGATTCCTCTGTCGCCGAAACCGCCTGGAACTATGATTCCGTTGAGGTTACTTAACTTCTCTTCATAGTTTGATTCATTTAGTTCTTCTGAATCTATCCACTCTATCTTTACGTCTGTTCCAAAACCGTAACCTGCATGACGAAGCGCCTCAGCAACTGAGAGGTACGCATCGTGCAGCTGCACGTACTTTCCGACGAGACCTATAGTAATCTCCCTATCCATAGTCTCGATGCTCGTTACCATTTCTTTCCATTCTTTAAGATTTGGAGCAGCGCTTCTTATGCTGAGTTCGCGGCAGACTACATTTGCAAGCCCAGCTTCTTCGAGCATGAGTGGAGCTTCGTAAAGACTTGGCAGTGTTCTATTCTCGATAACGCAGTCTTCTTTTACGTTACAGAACAGCGAAATCTTCTTGAATATCGAGTCTTCCAGAGGCTCGTCACATCTAAGGACTATAATGTCCGGGCGCACTCCCATACCCTGAAGTTCCTTTACAGAATGCTGTGTTGGCTTGGTCTTATGCTCATCCGAGCCGCGAAGAAATGGAACTAATGTCACGTGAATAAAAAGGGAGTTCTCTTTACCGACCTCGAGGGATATCTGTCTTACAGCCTCGATAAATGGCTGCGACTCAATATCGCCAATGGTACCGCCTATCTCAGTGATGACAACATCAGCGTCTGTCTCCTTACCTACTCTATATACAAACTCTTTTATCTCATTTGTAATATGAGGAATTACCTGAACTGTTGAGCCAAGGTATTCACCTCTTCTTTCCTTATTAAGAACATTCCAATATACCTTTCCAGAGGTAAGGTTCGAGTACTTGTTCAGATTCTCGTCAATGAATCTCTCATAGTGACCGAGGTCAAGATCTGTCTCAGCGCCGTCTTCTGTAACATATACTTCGCCGTGCTGATAAGGACTCATCGTGCCTGGATCTACATTTATATAAGGATCCAGCTTCTGTGCCGCAACCTTAAGACCTCTCGCCTTAAGCAGACGTCCGAGAGACGCGGCCGTGATTCCCTTTCCTAAGCCTGATACAACTCCACCTGTAACAAATATAAACTTTGCCATTTCCATCATCCTCCGTGATTGTTTCTATGAAATCCAAAAAAAGAGGCACTTCGAGTAAAGAACACTCGAAGCGCCATTGCTTCCAAATAAAAATATTCGATTGAAAATATTGAAATATTTCTTAATCTATTGAAATAAATTAAAAAGTAATCTTTCAATTAATTTTATAAATAATAATAAGTATATTACTTTATAATAAAAAGTCAATATAAAGTTACTTATATTTATCAAAAAAAGATGCTTTTATTATTCAAAATTATAAAGTTTCTTCTATTTTCTATTTGTATTTCTATTTTATATTTCTATTTTGTTTTTGTATTTCTATTTCTATTTTCTTCTATTATTTTCTTTTTCTATTTTATAGTTTCTTTTAATAATTTAAAAATTTCATGTAAGGTCTATATTCTAGCGTTTAGTTCGGCTATATCGCCTATTTTCAAACGTTTAGTTCGGCTATATCGTCTATTTTGAATGAGTAGTCACCCGTTTTGCACAATTTATCAAGAAATATTCTTATATTATGAAGGTTTTAAAGAGAGTTTCGGCTATATATGGATTTTTGTAAGCAGAGTCACCCGTCATATCAATATTCACGGGTGACTACGTTCTAAACAAAAGCCATATAGCCGAACTTGCCTCTTCAAACGCTTTTTTAGCTACAAATTTGGGCAGTTAGAAATGTTTAACGGGTGACTCCACAAGAAAATCACAGCATATAGCCGACTTACATATAATTCCGGGTGATTCATATCCTGCTGGCAACTTGCTTTCTCTTTCCAGATATCACGGTTCGCTTCTCGCTTGCCTACAGCTTGCTTTTTTCTTTCCAGATATCACAGCTCGCTTCTCGCTTGCCTACAGCTTGCTTTTTCTTTCCAGATATCACGGTTCGCTTCTCGCTTGCCCTCAATTTGCTTTTGTTGTCGAAATTCAGAATTGCCAAGGAATACTGTTCCTTGGCAACTCCTTTAGGAATTATGCTATGTCAAAACAACAAGGTAACTTCATGTTGCTTTTAACCAATTGACTACTCTACATCTTGCTTTTAACCAATTGACTACTCTACATCTTGCTTTTAACCAATTGACTACTCTATATCTTGCTGGGCACCTTTCTTTACTCTACATCCTGCAGGGCGTCGTAGTTTTCTTCTCCTGTACGGATCTTTACTACTCTACTTACCGGATAAACGAAAATCTTTCCATCGCCGATCTTACCTGTATAAAGCGTCTTCTTTGCTGTCTCGATGACGCTATCTACAGGAATCTTGCTTACTACTACCTCAAGCTTGATCTTTGGAAGGAGGGTTACATCCATTTCAACTCCACGATACTTCTCGCCAGTTCCTTTCTGGATACCGCAACCACTTACCTGAGTTACTGTGATACCTGTTACGCCGAGGTTGTTGAGGGCCTTCTTGATCTTGTCGTATCTTGAGAGTTTTGTGATAATTACTACCTTATTAATTCCTGTATCTGATACGATTCCAGCCTTCGCCATATCTGCTGCTGCATTTACGACTGGAACTGAAGCATTCTTCTGAGCTTCGCTAGCTGACTCGTATTCATCATTTCCAATGCTTGTGTTCTCATTTTCTACCATCATTGCTGATGACATATCTACGATACTGAAACCTGAGTAAGCTGAAGCAAGTCCATGCTCTGTTGAGTCGAGACCTTCAAGCTCTTCCTCTTCTGAAACTCTGAGTCCGAAGATTGCCTTGATTACGCCGAAGACGATTATCATCATTACTACTGTCCAAGCAGCTACAGCTGCAAATCCGAGTAACTGAAGTCCTAATAGGTGGAAACCACCACCGTAGAAGAGACCTGTCATTGTATCATTTCCAGGAGCAGTTGTTGTTGCGAAGAGGCCAACTGCGATTGTTCCCCAGATACCATTCATCATGTGAACTGCTACTGCACCAACAGGATCGTCGATATGAAGCTTGAAATCAAGAAGCCATACGCCAAATACTACCAGGAGGCCTGAAACTGCACCGATTATGATTGCGCCAAATGCATCTGTTACATCGCAAGGAGCTGTGATAGCTACAAGACCGGCGAGTGAAGCGTTGAGACACATTGATACATCTGGCTTGCCATACTTAACCCATGTGAAGATCATACATACTACTGTTGCGATTGACGGTGCGATTGTTGTTGTAACGAATACTGATGCGAGCTGTTCCTTTGTTGTACAAGCTGCGCCGTTGAATCCGTACCATCCAAGCCAGAGGATGAATACTCCGAGTGCACCGATTACGATGTTGTGGCCTGGAAATGCATTTACCTTTGTTACCTTTCCATCTTCGTTCTTCTCAAACTTACCGATACGAGCACCAACCATCTTTGCTCCGATGAGAGCTGAGATACCGCCGACCATGTGGATTGCTGTTGAACCTGCGAAGTCATGGAAGCCAAGCTGTGATAACCAGCCGCCACCCCAGATCCAGTGTGCTTCTACTGGATATACAAGAGCTGAGATAACTCCTGAGTATACGCAGTAACTAAGGAACTTTGTTCTCTCTGCCATAGCACCACTTACGATTGTTGCTGTAGTTGCACAGAACACAAGGTTAAATACGAAGTTTGCCCAATCGAAGTTCTGATAATTTGTGAAGATATCGAATCCTGGCTTTCCGATGAATCCCAGAATATCTTCACCAAGTAATAAGCTGAAACCAATTGCTATGAAGACTACACATCCGATACAGAAGTCCATCAAATTCTTCATAATGATATTTCCTGCATTCTTTGCTCTGGTGAAACCTGTCTCAACCATCGCAAATCCTGCCTGCATCCAGAATACCAG
>CACWGK010000085.1:10136-11238 GCA_902760415.1 uncultured Lachnospiraceae bacterium | reverse complement strand
GCTTCGGCTATATCAAGAAGAAAAAAGTTGCGGTCACCCGTAGAATCAAGTTTGACGGGTGACCACAACTTATTTTTTTACCTATATGCCGAAACTACCAGAATTAGTTTACATAACATCGAAAAAATAGCTAGTTTTGCAGGCAAACGGGTGACTGCATTTCAAAAAAACTTCATATAGCCGACATTTAAATAAAGCCTTAAATGATAAACAAACAAAGAAGAATTGATTAGCTTATTTGCGGTAACAGAATGTATTAGTATTATTATTTCTTATCTAGGTTTTCAAGTTTATCTTCTAAAAATGCTATTCTTTTTTCTAACAATTCTATGTGTTCTACTAAAGGCTGAAAGTAATTGGGCTGAACATGAGTATGATCGTATTTTTCAATTTGCCATATAGCTATATTGTTTATAATTATGTTCATTCTTTCATTAGAGTGTAGGTCTGAATATGTTAGATAACAATCTCTATTTTCCATAATAGTTCCTTGTTTTATGATTCAACTGAGTTACCACAAAGGGTAACTGTGTAAAATAGAAAGGTGAATGGTTAAAGTATTCAAAACAAGTTATTGATAATAAATGCCCTGGGTATAATCATTCCCCAGGGCGTAGTTTATTTGGCAATTTGGTTATTTGATCAGGTGGATGTCGCCGATGATTGGCAGTGGTTTGCATTCACCATTTACTGCGTTGATGATTCCCATGATCATACATACGAAGAGGAAGATTTCAGCAGCGAATACTACGAGTCCTCCAATGATAGGGATGAAACAAAGTGGTGCACCGATAAGTCCAACAATTGTTGAGGCTATGAGGATTACAAGCGCATTGTTAAGATGGTGCTTGAAGAATGGCTCATTTTTATCAGCTGATAGGATAGCGATAAGAAGTCCGATCCATGTTATATAGACTATGATTGAAGCTGTCTTTGGATCCATAGAACCACCTGACTGTCCTGGCTGACCACCGAAACCTGGCTGTCCACCATATCCGCCCTGACCGCCGAAACCAGGCTGACCAGGCTGTCCGCCATATCCGCCCTGACCACCGAAACTAGGCTGACCAGGCTGACCACCAAATCCGCCTTGACCAGGCTG
>CACWGK010000085.1:0-10116 GCA_902760415.1 uncultured Lachnospiraceae bacterium | reverse complement strand
CCTGCCTGCTGATATGGTCCTGGGTTTGGCTGACCACTTGCTGTGTTAAGTGGTGCACCGCAGAATGGGCAGTTAGCTCCTTCGGTTGATATCTCATTTCCGCAATTATAACAGATCATTATACGTTGTCTCCTTTATATAAAATGATTTATAACAAAATCAAAAAACAAAACCTAAAATCTGATCAAAAGCAAAATCAAAAATTGAATCAAAATATAATTCCTCAATTGTGCATTTAAGGTAGATTATGCTGAACGTATGCATTTTATGTATAAAATGATACAGTCATAGTACAATATTGTAAAAAAATCCGCAAGTATCTTTGAAACTTGGGACTTTACGGCTTTGAAAAGGTGAAGGTTTATGGTACAATATCGTACTGACAGTATATGTATTTTAATATTATTCAAAAGGGGATTTATATGAAAGGAACAATTACTAGAAGACTTGGCTTTGTAAGACTAATTGTTGCTGTATTTGCAATTTGCTCAGTACTCTTTCTGACCATTCCTGCTCATGCGGATGAGGCAGATGGGGCAAACAATGCAGCGCAGAGTTCAGGTAGCTGGATGAATGACAGCGGCAGCTGGTGGTACAAGAAGGCTGACGGCAGCTATGCTACTGGATGGGAACAGATTGGTGGAGTTTGGTACTATTTTGGCTCTGATGGATATATGAAGACAGGCTGGATCGATGCTGGTGGTTCTTGGTACTATATGAAGTCCGATGGTACTATGGCTACAGGCTGGATACAGGTTGGCGGCTCTTGGTACTTCATGGACGAGAATGGTCTGATGAAGACTGGCTGGATGCAGGAAAATGGTAAGTGGTACTACTTCAATTCGAATGGTACTATGAAGACTGGTTGGCTTGACTGTGGTTCAAATGAGTACTATTACTTCTTCGATGATGGTGCTATGGCAAGCCCTGGTTGGCTTAACCGTGATGGCCTTTGGTACTATGTAGAAGATAGTGGTGCTTTGAAGATCGGCTGGATGCAGGATGGAAATACATGGTATCTCTTCCAGACATCTGGTGTACTTGCTATGAATAAGTGGGCAAGCTACGGTGGTTACTGGTACTACTTTGATGGTTCGGGTGCTATGCAGACAGGAACCATTACAGTAGATGGAATCACATATGATCTTGGAGCAAGTGGTGGAATCTCTGATCCTGCTGCTCAGGTAGCAAATGCTTACTCAAGCGCAACTAACTATCTGATCCTTGTTAACAGATCAACACATACAGTAAATATCTTCCAGGGTTCACAGGGTAACTGGTCAACTATCAAGACATTCTCATGTACAGATGGTGTGGCTACACCTAACGGAACTTTCACACTTGGAGGTCGTACATATCATTTCGGAGAGGAGAAGGGTTATACTTGCTGGTATGCTAGAACTATAACAGGAGATATCCTCTTCCACTCAGTGCTGTATTATCCAAATACATTTAATCTTCAGGATGGTCGTCTTGGTATCACAGCTTCTCATGGTTGTATCAGACTTGCTCTTGAAAATGCTAAGTACATCTACGACGAGATTCCATCTGGAACAAAGGTTGTTATCTATCAGTAATATATATTTGGATACATAATAGTAAATATATAAGATAGAGGATATAGAAGGCGAGGCAATGCTTCGCCTTTTATTATATGAAGGAAAGGTAGCATTATGGGGTATATAGAGGGCGACGGCGGATATCTGGATTCTTTTAAAGCTCTGAAGCAGCAGATTGATTATAATTATGAAAGATATAAGGAACAGCTGGAAGCTATCAATAAGAGAAGTGCGCAGGTAAATGAGGATTTAAAGCTTGCCATTAAGATGGCGGTCATCGTATTTCTGATTCCTGTATTTATGCTTGTGGTGATGTTTATCACTGGTAAGCTGGGGCTTCTTAAGCTGGAGATTATATCGGGAATATTTTCTATGATATTCACTATCTTTTATCTCGTATTTGCGCCGGTCACGATAATAACTGAGTGCTTTATACTTCCGGTAATGCTGAAAAATGTTTACAACTACTATGTTCAGAGAGAACTCCTTAACAGCGACGAGTTCTTTAAGAAGTATCGAAAGAATAAGGGAATTATATCATTTATAGATGAGAGAAAGTTCCTTATAGATACAATACATAAGTATGATTCATTTTATGAAGATATAGAACTTCGCGGTCTGGATAGAAAAGACGGAATTATAAGAGAGAGTCTTATAAATGGAGAGATGACCGAAGAACAGATGGCGGTGCTGGAAAGAATGCGAAGCCTTTCTCTTTTTAAGGAATATAAAGCAACTGTAGTTGAAACAAGAAAAGAGGTTGGATTATATACTGTACTTATTATATTTGGCATAATCTTGTCTATTTTGTTGATTATTCTTTCAAGAACGAATATATAAATTGTGAAAAAACGGGGTTGAACACTTCGTTTTTTTATTTTATACTAAGCTAGTTATACCTCGCTAAAGCGTTGATATACAAGGAGTCGTATCGAAGTGGTCATAACGGGGCGCACTCGAAATGCGTTTGCCCTCCGGGGCACGAGGGTTCGAATCCCTCCGACTCCGCTTATTCCTTCATAACTGGAAGGCACAGTTTGATCATCGAGAAATATTAAAGGAGTGGTTGAAATGTATAAGATTGTAAGAAAGGAGTCTCTTAATCCAACAGTTACACTGATGGAAATCGAGGCACCGCTTGTAGCTAGAAAAGCTGAACCGGGACAATTCATCATTTTCAGAGCTACTGAGGACGGAGAAAGAATCCCTCTGACTATCGCAGGATACGATAGAGAAAAGGGTACTGTTACAATTATCTTCCAGATAGTAGGAGCAGGAACGGAAATACTTAATTCACTTAACGTAGGTGAGAGTGTTCATGACTTTGTTGGACCTCTCGGAAATGCTACTGAAACCGAAGGACTTAAGAAGGTCGCTGTTGTCGGTGGTGGTGTTGGTTGTGCTATCGCATATCCAGTTGCTAAGAAGCTTCACGACAGCGGATGTTCAGTAACATCTATAGTAGGATTCAGAAACAAGGATCTTATTATACTTGAAGACGAGTTTAGAGCTGCATCAGATAACTATATCCTGATGACAGATGATGGCTCTGCAGGAGAGAAGGGTGTTGTTACAGCACCACTCGAAGAGCTTATAAAAAATGGTGAGGAGTTCGATGAGGTTATCGCTATCGGACCACTGATCATGATGAAGTTCGTCGTTATGACAACAAAGAAGTACAATGTTAAGACTGTAGTCAGCATGAACCCTATAATGGTTGATGGTACAGGAATGTGCGGATGCTGCAGACTTACAGTTGGCGGTAAGACCAAGTTCGCTTGTGTTGATGGTCCAGACTTCGATGGTTTCGAAGTAGACTTCGACGAAGCTATGGCAAGAGGCGGTATATATAAGCCATTCGAGCTTAAGGCCAGAGAAGAAGCATGCAACATGCTGAAGAAGGAGGTGTAGAGCGATGCCTAATATGAGAATGGATAAGAATCCTATGCCTTCACAGGATCCTAATGTAAGAAATAAGAACTTTGAGGAAGTTGCTCTTGGATACACAGAGGAGCAGGCAATTGATGAGGCAGCTAGATGTCTTAACTGTCCAAATCATCCATGTATGGATGGATGTCCTGTTCAGATCTCTATTCCAGAGTTCATCCAGAAGATAGTAGAGAAGGACTTCGAGGGAGCTTACCAGGTAATCAACCGTTCAAGCTCACTTCCAGCTGTATGTGGTCGTGTATGTCCGCAGGAGAGACAGTGTGAGTCCAAGTGTGTAAGAGGAATCAAGGGTGAGCCAGTTGCTATCGGTCGTCTTGAGAGATTCGTAGCTGATTGGCACAATGCTAACGTTACAGCTGCTCCTGAGAAGCCAGCTCCAAATGGCCATAAGTGTGCAGTTATCGGTTGCGGTCCTTCAGGACTTGCTTGTGCATCAGACCTTGCTAAGAAGGGATATGCAGTAACTATCTACGAAGCACTTCATACACCTGGTGGTGTTCTTGCATACGGAATCCCTGAGTTCCGTCTTCCTAAGGCTATTGTTCAGAAGGAAGTTGAAGGTCTCAAGGCTCTCGGCGTAGATATCGAGACAAATGTAGTTATCGGTAAGTCAATCACTGTTGACGAGCTCTTCGATGAATTCGGTTACGAAGCAGTATTCATCGGATCAGGTGCTGGACTTCCAAGATTTATGAATATTCCAGGTGAGAACCTCAACGGCGTTTATTCTGCAAATGAGTTCCTCACACGTATCAATCTTATGAAGGCTTTCAAGGAAGGTTCTTCTACACCAATCGAGCATCCTAAGAAGGCTGTTATCGTTGGTGGTGGAAATGTTGCTATGGACGCTGCTCGTTCTGCAAAGCGTCTTGGCGCAGACGTAACTATCGTATACAGACGTTCTATGGAAGAGCTTCCTGCACGTAAGGAAGAAGTAGAGCACGCTATCGAGGAAGGTATCGAGTTCAAGCTTCTCAACAACCCTATCGAAGTTGTAGGTGAGGACGGATGTGTAAAGGCTATTCGTTGCCAGGAAATGGAGCTTTCAGAGCCTGATGCATCAGGACGTAGAAGCCCAGTTCCAGTAGAAGGAAAGATAAATGAGATCGAAGCAGATTGCTTCATCGTATCTATCGGAACATCACCTAACCCACTCATCAAGAGCACAACAGACGGTCTTGATACAAACAACCGTGGTTGCCTCGTAGCAGATGAGGACGGTGCAACAACTCGCGAGGGTGTATTCGCTGGTGGTGATGCCGTAACAGGTGCAGCAACAGTTATCCTTGCTATGGGTGCTGGTAAGAAGGCAGCAGCTGCTATGGATGCTTACATTCAGAACAAGCAGTAATAAGAAATCACAGATTTAATAAGTAAGAAAACATGTGACAAACAGATCCGCTGATTAGACAGATTAGATCTGTTTGTCACATTTTGAGATAAAGCAAGTTGATAATTAAATCAATTCGAAAAAATGATGCGAGTTGAAAAGGAAGATATGAGCGAGGCAAAGAAAAGTACTCAGGCCGGCGTTATGAAGGCGGCGAGTATCCTAATAATTGCAAACTTCTTGTCTAGTATTCTGGGTGTTGTAAGAGAGATTATAATGTCCTCTGTTTTTGGTATGAATGGAACACTGGATGCTTATAATGCTGCATTTACTATCCCAGATCTAATCTATACAATACTTGTTGGTGGCGGACTCTCCGCTGCATTTATCCCTGTATTCAGTGGTTATATCGCAGAGAAGAAGTATGATGATGGCTATGAAATGGCAAGCACGATCCTCAATATCGTGGCTATAGTCGTAGCTGTTCTTTGCGTTATCGGAGAAATCTTTACTCCACAGCTGATGGGCTTTGTCTTCCCAAAGCTTCTAACCTGGGAGCCGGAAATGGCGCATCTGGCATTTACACTTACACGTATAATGTTCTTCCAGTGTTTCTTCATGTGTCTCACCGGAATCTGTATGGGTATCCTTCAGTCCTATAAAGACTTTGCACCACCATCTATTGGAGCTGTTCTTTACAATATCACAATCATTGGAGTAGGCGTACTTCTTCTGACACTTGGAACAGGAATCGCAGGATTCTCCATCGGTGTTGTAACCGGTTCCATCGTAAATCTGATGGTACAGATATTCCCGATTCAAAGACACGGATTTAAGTATAGACGCGTGATCGACTTCGACCATGAAGGCGTTAGAAAGTTCTTCAAGCTCTTTGCACCAGTGCTGTTCGGAATAGCTGTAACACAGCTCAACCTGGTCGTTAACCGAACCTTCGCGCTGTCCCAGGGTGACGGAATCCTTTCAAATATCGTATATGCCCAGCGAATCATGCAACTTCCAATCAACATATTCGCGTACGCAATCGCAATGTCCATATTCCCAACAATGGTAGAACATTTCACCAAAGACAATATGGACGAATACAAGAAGGACTTATCACTTGGAATTAGAAATGTTACTTTCATAATTCTTCCATGCGCAGTCGGTATAATCTCAGTCAGAGTTCCACTTGTACGTGCAGTATATCTGCAAGGAAACTTCGAACCTGAAAATGTACCGATTCTAGCAACACTTCTTGCACTATACTGTATCGGAATGATCGGATATTCCGTGAGACAGGTCGTACTCCAAGGCTTCTACGCAGTTAAAGAAACCAAGACACCTGTCACCATCAACATATTTATTCTATGCCTCAACATGCTGCTTACAGTAACCTTCGTAAAGTTCTGGGGCGCAAATGGAATCGCCATAGCTTACTCAGTGGCAGGACTTGTCAGCGTAGCAACACAAACCTACTTCCTGAGAAGAAAAGTTGGCCCAATAAGAGGCGGCGAGATAAGAGATTCTATACTAAAGTGCTTAGTAAGCTGCGTAGTAATGTTCATCGTCGTAACCGCAGCCATAATAATCTTCGAGCATAGCATCTCCGTAGAGACCAAGCTAAATCAGTTCATCGAGCTCATCGCAATGATAGCAATCGGAGGTATCACATACCTAATGATGGCACTGATCCTCAAAATGGAAGAGTTAACATCAATCCTCGCCATAATGAAGAAGAAGTTTCTGCACCGCTAACCCGTTTTTTACAAGCCTTACTCTTTGTAATACTTTTTTGTTCAGTTTGTTGCGCTATTGTTGAAAGAATTACCTGGAAGTGTTATTCTATAAGGTGGTTTTCGGAATAGAAAACCACCGGGGAATAACATTTTTTATTGAGGTTTTGTAATGTATAAAGAACTATCAAAACTTATGATGTATCGTGAGCTTGGTGAAGATAGTATCATATTAAAACTAAGTGATATTATCAGAGACTTAAGTAGCGGTGAATATGATAAGGATGCACTGATCAGTAGAGTGTATACCGCAGTTCATAACCTTCTGGAGATTGCTACAGACTATGGCTTTGATAAGAATCTGTGGCATGATTATATCGCTTATACATTAGTAACGAATGAGAATCCATTTTCGCTTACTGCTGAAAGAGCTGGAACCGTTGAAGGTAGCGTGAATAACTTTGCGCGTGAAGATATGCGAATCTTCATGCATCTCTATAACTACGACTTTAGTAATCTTGAAGAAGCGCTTGGAATCGATTGCTTCTCAACTATCACGAATTATAAGTCTGTTCATAAGCGTCATCAGGTTTATAACAGAAATGTATCTAAGAAGGTTCGTGATATCAGCGATTCTATCGAGGTTATAAATGCTGTCTATGATGAGGAGAAGAAGTTCCCTCAGAACTTTACGACCAAGACAGCGGATGATGTTGCTGCAGAAATGCTGCTTAGTCTGGTGAAGGAGTTTTATAAGGCATTTGGCGTTGGAATGCTGGGACTTAATACCGCATTTCGTATAGCAGAGACAGCGCCTAGTTCGAATAACAGAGATACAGATGTTAAGAATAGCGTTGATTTCCAGATTGGCCGCGGCATCAGCTGCACACCTATCAAGAATACAGATAAGATCATGTTGGATGACCTCATTGGATACGATATTCAGAAGACGAGACTTCGCGAGAATACAGAGAGTTTCCTCTCTGGAAAGCCTGCGAACAATGTACTTCTTTACGGAGACGCTGGAACTGGAAAGTCCACTAGTATCAAAGCACTCATCAACGAGTACTACGATGATGGACTAAGAATGATAGAGTTGTATAAGCATCAAATGAAGCTGCTTGCGCCACTGATTACAAGCATCAAGAACAGAAATTATCGCTTTATCATATATATGGACGACCTTTCCTTTGAAGAGGATGAGACAGAGTACAAGTATCTGAAGGCAGTTATTGAGGGTGGCCTCGAGACACGTCCAGATAACGTCCTCATTTATGCTACATCTAATCGTCGTAATCTGATTAGAGAGACTTGGAATGATACGAACGACATAGAGTTGGATAAGCATCGCTCTGATACTCTTCAGGAGAAACTGTCACTTGTCAGCAGATTTGGCGTGACGATTCCTTACATGCGACCAAATAAGAAGGAGTATGAGGAGATAGTCAGAACCCTTGCTGAGAGAATCAGAAAGACAGATAAGGACCTTAAGAACCTGAATGGTCTGGGACTTGATCTTAGCGACAAGCTGAATGTATCTGACGAGGAGCTTATGGAGCTTGCTAATAAATGGAGCGTTGCCCACGGCGGAATGTCTGGTCGTGCAGCTCAGCAGCTTATTGATTCATTATCGTAATTAGAAAATGAGATATATCATTTAGATGGAATAATATGACGAAGAAGGAACGCGCAGCCGCAGTCTGCGAGATACTGAATACAGAGTACGGCACTGATCTCACATGTTATCTTGAGTATGACAAGAAGAAACCGTGGCAGCTTCTTTTTGCCACAATTCTCTCTGCACAGTGTACGGATGAGAGGGTGAACATGGTGACTCGGGTTCTCTTCAAGAAGTATCCAAATCTTGAGGACTTTGCGTCAGCCGATATAGAGGAGTTTGAGAAGGATATTTTCTCAATCGGCTTCTATCACAACAAGGCGAAGAACATTATCGCGTGCGCAAATGTACTTTTAGAGGATTTTGATGGCAAATTGCCGCGTGAGATTGATATACTTACGACACTTCCTGGAGTTGGGCGGAAGACCGCAAATGTGGTACGTGGCCATATATTTAACGAAGACTCCATAGTGGTGGACACTCACGTGAAACGTGTATCCAGACTTCTGGGGTTGACCCAAGAAGAAGATCCTGTGAAAATTGAGCTGGATTTAATGAAAGTAGTTCCAAAATCACAGTGGATATTGTATAATCACCAGATAATAGCGCATGGCAGAACGGTCTGCATAGCAAGGCGTCCAAGGTGCAGCGAGTGCGTACTTAGAGATGTTTGCAAGAATAAAGTATTCTAAGCTATATGCGTTTTATAAAGAGATTTTATAGAAGGAGAACGATATGATAGATTTTAGTAAGAAGAGAAAAAAGGGAACTAGAATTATCGCTACTATTATATGTGTATTAATAGTTCTTGGAATGATTATCGGACTGCTTGTTACAACATTTTAGTTAATAATATCATTTAAATAGAGGAAAAAGAGGAATAATGATGAAACGTTTTAAGAATGTTATGTCTGCAATACTTGCAATGACTTTAGTTGTGGCTGCCCCAGGCCTGAGGAGTTTTGCTGCACCTGTTACAGATATAACGAGTGGAACGCCAAGCGATGCAGCAGTATCAGCTGATGGCGAGGAAAAGATTATACTGGATAACATTTATATTAATGATATAAATGTTGGCGGTATGACTGCTGCTGAGGCAGAGGCAAAGTTCGGCGTAGATGCGTCTGCAACTTCAGCCATGGTTACATTTACAAGTGATTATGGTGATGTTGAGACAACTCTTGGTGAGCTTGGTCTTTCTAATAATGCTGATGAAGTAGTTGAAGAAGCAGTTAATTACGGAAATCACGGAAATGTTCTTGAACGCTACCGTGATCTCGAAACACTTAAAGCTAGTCCAGTTAAGCTTGAGTCAAAGAGTACTATAAGCGTAGACGCGCTGGACTATATAGTTGAAGGAAAGCTCGGCACAGAGATGGAAGGTCTTAATCAGTACAGCCTTGATAAGTCAGGCGAACAGGTTAAGGTTGTTGTTGAAGGACAGTCTGTTAGTATAGACGCTTCTAAGACTGCTGCCGAAGTTGAAAATCAGATTAATAAAGAAGATTATGCAGGCGGAGCTGTTAAGGTAGCAGTTGTACTTGCAGATGATTCTCAAAATGAGAAACTTGCCCAGATAGCTCGTATAAAGGACTGTCTTGGAACATATACTACAAGCTATGCAAGTAGTGGTTCTGCTAGAAAGAATAACGTTCAGCGCGCGGCATCACTTGTTGATGGACATGTACTGTTCCCAGGTGAGCAGATATCTGTTTATAACTGCATTGCTCCTATCGAAGTAAGTAATGGATACGAGCTTGCACATGCATATGTTGGTACTGAGGTTGTAGATGCAGCCGGTGGTGGTGTATGTCAGGTTGCAACAACTCTATACAATGCGGCACTTAGAGCTGAGCTTGAGATAGTTCAGAGAAACTGCCACAGCCTTAGAGTATCATATGTTCCAATCTCTGCAGATGCAGCTAT
>CACWGK010000084.1 GCA_902760415.1 uncultured Lachnospiraceae bacterium | reverse complement strand
CTTGATCTTAAGCTTAGAAATAATCTAGATGCTCCTATCTACATTGAAGCTTGCTATGATGGAGCAAATCTCAGCTTTAGTGTATATGGTGAAGAATATAGACCATCAAATAGAACTATAGAGTTTGAATCAATTCAGACTGGAGTTGTTAATCCTCCAAGTGAGCCAATTTACACAGAGGATAAGACATTGGAGCCAGGTACAGAGCAGGTTACTGCAGCAGCAGTTACAGGCTATACAGGTGAACTCTGGAAGTATGTATATGAAGATGGTGTTAAGGTAGACTCTATTAAGATTAATAGTAGTAAATATCAGGCTTCTGCTCAGAAGATATCTATCAACTCTGATCCTGCTGAAGAAGATAATGCGGATGAGGATGATAATCAGGGAGAAGCTCCTGCTAATCCAGATGGTACAACACCGGACGGTACAACACCAGACGGAACAACGCCAGCTGCTACAACACCAGATGGTACAACACCGGCTGCTACAACACCAGACGTAACAACACCTGATGCAAATGTTCCAGCAGCTACAGAGGCGCCAACAGAAGCACCTACAGAAGCTCCAGCTCCGCAACCAACGGAATAGGCTAAATGAATAAAGGAACTGTAAGTAATAGAATAATAAAAAGAAGTATAATCAAGCATATAGCGAGGACTGATGTGACCAATGCTGGAGTAGGTATAGACTACTCCGTGTTGGACGAGACGGCCTCGCGATTTGCTATTATAGCGGCAGAGGGGTTTTCTGAGATAAGCCCAGATATGGCATATATTAGAGGGGTTAATAATCTAGCTATGTCCGGGGCTTCACCAGATAAAATGATGATTACCCTAATAGCTGCTCCTGAAACTTCGGAACAAACTCTTCGTGATATCATGCATCGTTTTACTGATATTTCCAGAGAACAAGGCGTGGCTATAATCGGAGGGAATACAGTCTTTGCTGGAGAGACGTCTTCATTTTGCAATATCTCGGTGACGGTCTTCGGTAAGACACTGATAGAGAGACGTAAGAAGCTTTTAGAAAAAGTTAAGGCTGGTGATAAGCTGGTTATCATCGGAGAAGCGGGAAGATACGGTGCATCTCTTATATGTTCAAAAAAGCGTGAAGAACTTCGAAAAAGCTTTTCGGATAGTTATCTTGAGGGAATACTTAATCCTGAAGGACCGAGTCATAGTGCGTCAGATATTGAAAGCCTTAGTCTTACGGATATCGCTTCTAAGTTAATAGATGCAGGAGCTATATATCTTCATGATGTAAGCTTCGGAGGAATCTACCGAACGTTGGTTGAAATGTCAGAATATACAGGACTTGGTGTTGATATACTTCATGAGAAGATTCCGATACTTCAGTCCACCATAGAACTTTCGGAGTTCTATAATATAAATCCATATCAGCTTCTTGGAACTGGAGCGATGGTAGCTGCATTTCCAGAAGAAAAGGAAGATAGTATTAAATCACTACTAACTAGTGAGGGACTTATTTATGACGTGGCAGGGGTATTCACCACGGATAAGTCGAGAGTTGTCCATTCGGAGAACTATCATATGTCAAGAAGCCTTGGGTTTTATGAATCTGATGAGATATATAAAGTCCTGAGTGCAGTATAAATGAGAAGGAAAAATGGGTACTATAAAAAATATTGGGAGGGGTAGTAAAATGAGTGAATTATACGAGAATAGAGAATTGTCATGGCTTCGCTTTAATCAGCGTGTCCTGGAAGAAGCAGAGGATAAGCGTAATCCTCTCTGTGAACGACTCACATTTATGTCTATATATCAGACTAACTTAGATGAGTTCTTTATGGTTCGAGTTGGCTCTATTCATGACCAGATGCTCCTTGAGGATGATCCAAGAGAGAATAAGACAAATATGACTGCATCCGAGCAGCTTGTAGCTATTCGCGAGAGAGTTCGCGAACTTGGCAAGCGCAAGGATGAGTCTTACCATAAACTGATGAAGGAAGTGGAGAAGAAGGGCATCCATGTCGTTATGTACAGCGACCTGGACGAGAAAGAGAAGGCTTTCGTGCAGGGCTTCTTCCAGCGTGAGATTCAGCCACTTCTTTCGCCATTTACGATAAGTAAGAAGAGACCATTTCCATTTATCAAGAATAAGGAAATATGTGCAACTGCTATCCTGGAAACTAAGGGTGGAAAGTCGAGAGTGGGAATAGTTCCTTGCAGTAACGGAATGTTCTCGCGTCTTATAGAGATACCGGGTAGCAAGGGCAAGTTTATGCTCGCTGAAGAGCTTATACTTCATTTCCTTCCAGATATTTTCTCTGGGTATAATATCGCTACTAAGTCCCTTGTTCGAGTAACCAGAAATGCTGACATCGATGCCGACAAGGTGTACGATGAGGAGCTTAACTACCGCGACCATATGGCGGAAGTTATCAAGCAGAGAAGAAAGCTTGAACCTGTTAGACTTGAGTATACACGTGATGTGGATAAGAAGATTATCAAGCGTGTAATGAACTTCTTTAATATAGATAAGGAAATGGTATTTAATACGGATGCACCGCTGGATATGTCATTTCTTTTTGATATTGAAGATATGCTGAGACATGATAAGACGCTGTTCTACGATAAGAGGATTCCACAGAAGTCTCCTGAAATCGATGAGTCACTGCCTATCATTCCGCAGGTTCTTGAGAAGGACAGATTCCTGTCATATCCATATGAGAATATCCGTCCATTTCTTACTATGCTGCATGAGGCGGCAAATGATCCAAATGTTGTCTCTATCAAGATGACTCTATATAGACTTGCTAAGCAGAGTAAGGTAGTTGAGGCGCTTGTTGAAGCCGCCGAAAATGGAAAAGATGTTGATGTACTTGTGGAACTGAAGGCCCGATTTGATGAGGAGAACAACATCGAATGGTCCAGAACCTTGGAGGATGCTGGATGCCATGTAATCTATGGCTTGGACGGACTTAAGGTTCACAGCAAACTCTGCCTTATCACAATGAAGAGGGGCAAGGATGTTGAGTATGTTACCCAGATTGGAACTGGTAACTACAATGAGAAAACAGCAAGACTTTACACTGACCTCTGTCTTATGACGGGTAATCAGAGCATTGGTGCTGAGGCTGCCAGAGTCTTCAATGCACTGTCTCTGGGCGAAGTGATGAAGAGAACTGAGCATCTTCTTGTTGCTCCAAAATGTTTGCAGAACAAGGTCATCGACAAGATTGCCAGAGAGATACAGATTGCGAAGGATGGCGGTGAAGGATATATTGGTGTTAAGATTAATTCCCTCACTGATAAGAAGATTATTGATAAACTTATCGAGGCGTCACAGGCGGGCGTTAAGATAGAAATGGTGATTCGAGGAATATGCTGTCTGCACCCTGGCGTAAAGGGTAAGACGGACAATATACGTATTATCAGTATAGTTGGACGCTTCCTCGAGCATTCGCGTATTTATATATTTGGCAAGGGCGAACGTGAGGAAATGTTCATAGGCTCGGCTGACTTTATGACGCGAAATACTGTAAGACGAGTAGAGGTCGCAACACCTCTTTATGACAAAGATATAAGAGATAGAGTGCGTTCTTTCTTCCAGCTTCAGATGTCTGATAACGTGAAGGCGAGAGAACTGAAGAAGGATGGAAGCTATGACTATGTGAAGCATACAAAGCCTGAAATCGATAGTCAAAGCATTTTCTATGAAGAAGCATACAAAGCGGCAGGAATGAATGAAACATCTGAGAATTAAAACTTTCATAAGGCTCACTGTTATTATAGTGACAGTACTTTCCCTGACAATACTCACAGGGCTTCTTGTTGTATCCTTCAGTCACAATGAACTAAAGGAAATCCGAAATGCAGCTAAGCAAAAATCTGACGAGATAGTTGATGTTCTCGAAAATGAGGGGCTGGAGGCTGCATCTAGTAACGAGAGGCTGAAGTATAAGGTGGAGGATTATGCGAGTGACCAGAATGGCAGAGTCATGATAATTGGTCGCGATTATATGGTCCTTATGGATTCTGCTAAGGCAAATGAAAACAGCTACCTGATAAATGACAAAGTGATGGAGCTTATGAAGGGTGATGCTGAAGAAGTAAGCTATGACACCGATGATTCTCTCGTTATCATGACTCCAGTAAAATCCAGCGATATGGTGGTGGGTGCTCTTATCTATAAGGCGTCGACCATTGAGGCTAAGAACAACATCAAGAGTCAGGTTACTATGAGCATTATCGTACTGCTCATCATCCTTGCTGTAGATATCATCATTATTCGTCTCATTTCCGCGAGAGCGGTCAAGGATATAAATGACGTTAACGAGAAGATCATGCACAATGCGCTCGGAAATCTTCAGGATAGACTGCCGGAGGATGAGGGATTCATCGAGGTGCAGGTCCTCTCAGAGAATTATAACGACGTGCTCGAGAAGCTTTCTACTATTGACCAGACAAGATCCGAGTTCGTTTCAAATGTGTCTCACGAGCTTAAGACGCCGATCACTTCGATGAAGGTTCTTGCTGAGTCGGTTACGCAAAATGAGGCCGCTACGGTTGATGACTACAAGGAGTTCATGGTCGATATCGTCGATGAAATCGATAGAGAGACCAAGATTATCAATGACCTGCTGACTCTCGTTAGAACGGATTCGAAGCAGGATGAAATGAACTTTGACGAGACAGATATCAATGAAATGATCGAAACCATCGTTAAGACAGTAAAGCCGCTGGCAAAGCAGCGTGGTATCAAGCTGACCTACGACAGCTTCCGCGAAGTAACAGCAAGAGTTGATGCTGTAAAGCTGTCGCTTGCCATATCGAATCTTATCGAAAATGCGGTTAAGTATAACATAGATAACGGCTGGATCAGCTGTAGCCTAAATGCTGATAAAGAGTTCTTCTACATCAAAGTAGCGGACTCGGGAGTTGGAATCCCAGATGATGCAAAAGACAGAGTCTTCGATCGATTCTACCGTGTCGACAAAGCTAGAAGTCGTGACACCGGAGGTACCGGCCTTGGCTTATCTATAACGCGTAGTATCGTAAATGCTCACAAGGGAACCATCAAGCTCTACAGCGAATCTGGAAAGGGTACAACCTTCACCGTGAAGATTCCGCTGTAAAGATTTCATTGTGAAGCTTCTACAGTAAGGATTCTACTATAAATATATTTAGAGTAATATAAAAAATGTAAGGTGCTATATCGGAATAATATGAAAAAATATACTTCAAGGATAAATACCTCATTTAGAAAAATCTTCTTAATGACGGTCATAATGAGTATGAGTCTATCCCTGCTTTCAGGTTGTGGTGACGCACCTTCTTCAACTTCGGTCACTACAGAAAGTGTTGTACTTAAAGCGGGAACCGTGCAGCTATATCATGCAACCGATACAGGTGTCGAGCCTGATTCTGAGAGATATCAGTTGATGCAGCCAGATAATCTCTCCGCAGCACTTGAGGAAGTAATCGAGCAGCTTACCCTTAGCGATAAACTGACCATAGACAAATACCTGATTGACGAGACGCGAAATGTAACTCTTTTCGTGACGGTCAAGGAGGGCATTACCGAAGAGGAACTTCTCCTCAATAGAGCCGCAATAGTTCGAAGTATTGGTGGACTCGAGGCAGGCGATGTGGCCATGGTAATGACAAATGAAGCGGGCGAGGAAATCGACAGGGCAACCTACACCGATGCCTCATTCTACTACTACGACGATTAAAGCCAATGCTATATTATTATTGGTTATTTTGAATTATTCTTTGGATAATTCTTTAGATAATTATTTAGATAATTATTTAGAATATTGTTTGGGTGATTATTTGGAATAATGATTGGATTATTGTTGCGATATGATAATTCTCTGAACAAGCCATGAAGCATAATATAGTACAGTATAGTATATTATATTAGAAAAAAACGCGAGATAGAACAAAGTATAATATAGTACAGTATAGTATGTTAGATAAATCACGAAATAGAACAAAACAAAATATGTGAAATTAAACAAATAAATGGAGAAATATATGAAACGACCACTAGTTTGTATGGGAGTTCTCTTCGTTTTGGGAGAACTATCCTACCGACTGCTGGAGGAGGGTGTCATCTACTCCGCGGCAGCATTAATAATTGGAATACTGATCTGCAAATTAAGCAATAAATTAAGCAGCAAATCTACGTCTTACCGATGCCCAGATTTGTTGCTTTTTTGTTGCATTTTTTTAGGAGCCCTTTGGGCATTCGGATACTATTCTGGGAAAGGAAATGTTAGCTTTGCGGACAAAATGGCAAAGGGCGAACCACTTGAACTAACCCTATACATCAACACCGCAGGAATCGCGCAGGACATTCATTCCAAAGAACTATTCTACGGAGACTTCGGCGAGCCAGGAACCTACGTTAAAGTAAGAGGAAAGCTCACTGATATTCCGGGCAGCACCAATCCGGGCGCCTTTGATATGGAACGTTATTACTCTGGCAAGGGAATACGCTACAAGCTAGAGCCCTTTGAAACTGTCCCACTCGAAAAAAGAAAGAATTGTCTGGTAAATGGGCTTTACCATATCAAGCTAAGGATGTCAGATCGCATTGACATTGCATTTTCAAAGCTAAACTCCAAGGTCGAGATTATAGATGGCGAAATGGGAAATAAACTTGATTCGCAAAAAGATATCGATGGAACATATGATGAAGAAGATTCAAAAGATATAGAAAGAGATAAATATACAGAAGGAAAAAAAGATATAAATGAAAGTGAGGATGCGGCGGTCATAAAAACGATGCTCCTAGGAGATAAGTCTGACCTCAGCAGTGAAACAAAGATTTTATATCAACGAAGCGGAATCATTCATATACTCGCAATCTCCGGCCTTCACATCGGCCTTCTTGCAGGAATCATAGAGTGGCTTCTCGAAAGGCTGAGAGTCAGAAAATCCATTGCAGTCATTATCGTTATACTATTAGCTGTAGTATACGGCATAATGACTGGATTTTCGGATGCGACTCTGAGAGCAGTTCTTATGCTCACAATCGGACGAATAGCATTTCTCCTCGGTCGCTCGCCCGATATGCCAACTAGCATGATCGAAGCACTTCTAATCATGGTAATTCATAATCCGGATTCACTTTTTTCGACGGGAATGCTGATGAGCTACATGGCGGTGCTCGGCGTGATCACTGGTGAAATGATAAATCACCACATCTTCGATAGAAGAAGCTTCAAGTTTCTGAAGAAGAAACAAAAGGCGCGAGTAAAGGGATTTGCGGAAGGTGTTGTCATTTCAATGTCAATTAATCTATGGATGATGCCATTGATAATGCACACTTATTACGAGGTCCCGATATTTTCACTTTTTCTAAACCTTATTATCATTCCACTACTAACTATCGTTGTTGCGCTTGGCTTCGTCACGGCACTGCTTGGTCCGTACTCTCTTCCTTTCGCCTGGGGATGCCACTTACTTCTAGGTTTCTACAGGAGTCTATGTCATTTCTTTATATCACTACCTGGCTCAATCATCATAACGGGGCATGTGGAAATGTGGCAAATGGCAGTAATGTATCTTCTTATAACTGCCTCGATAGTTAGTATTCATTTGCTACTAACTAATAAAAAAGATGAAATTGCAAAGTGGTTTGAAGACCGAAATAAAGATCCTCAGGAAATAATAGTTGATACCACCAATCTAGCAAGAAAAAGAACAAGGAAAACTTTTCTGTACATAATAAATCCGAATGAGTTAAAGAGTACAATTAAGCGTCTGAAGAGAAAATATATTGACTGGAGAAGCTATGTGATGGCTGGAGTATGTGCGCTCTTTCTGTTCGTATCATTTATTTCTATAGCTGGAATCAAGATCGCAAATAGTATTTCTTGCGGCATAACATTTCTTGATGTCGGCCAGGGCGACGGCTCGATCATCCGCTCGAAGGGCAAATGCTACTTGGTGGATGTGGGCTCCACAAGCAACGACAAAGTTGGACAATATACGCTGATTCCTGCCCTCAAATATTATGGAGTGTCGCGCGTCGACCTCGCGCTAATATCCCACATGGATCTAGACCATATGAATGGGCTAGCGTACCTCCTTGAAAATGAATCGCTTTATGGAATAGACGTTGACTGCGTTGCAGTGTCACGAGGAACCGAAGTGGATGAAAACTATTCCAGAATAATAAAAGCAACAGGGGCTAGGAATACCACCGGAACTCTAGAGAAAACAAGTACCATGGATGAAACCCAAAACAAAGTTAACAAAGAAAAAACAGATACTATAGGAAGCATAAATAAAACAAGAAGCTTAGATAAAATCACTGAGATAATTGAGTTGGGGGCTGGTGATGTTGTGGATGACCAGCTGTACGTATTGTATCCAACGGGCTTTGAAGATATAGAACACAGTGGAAATGACTATTCACTTGTATTTGATTACAGGGGCATGGACACCGAGATTCTCTACACTGGGGACATAAGTAGCGAAGTTGAGGCGGGAATCATAGAAGCAATGAATGACACGAGATATCTTGATTGGAAAGATAATCACAAGGTATCGATCAGTATTCTCAAATGTCCTCATCACGGATCTCGCTATTCAAGCTGCGATTCATTTCTAGAAAGTTATTCGCCAGACATTACAGTGATATCCTGTGGCCGCTATAACAACTATGGCCACCCCGCGCAGGAAACTCTCTCGCGCCTGGCAAACATAAACACACACATATATCGAACAGACCAAACAGGCGCCGTCATAATAAAAACTTCAGACTATTGAAAACCTACAGATTAATGACCAATAACCAGGAGGAGAAAGTAAACCAGCTAATTTTTGAGAGAAAACAAGCGAAAAAATTAGCTGAGAAGAGAACCCCAAGTTTATTTGTAAGGGAAAGCACCAGTGTGGTGCTTCCCCAGAGCGGAAGGGTTGCCCGTGAACCTTATGTCAAGGAACTTTCGCGGCATATCCTCGCAGTTGGCTTCACCAACTGCTCCGGTATTCCACGGTTTTCTTGACAACGGTTCCGCGCCTAGGTGTCATTTCAGGATTTACCAAGAGCATATGGAGGTTTCGTAAAGCATATAACAAACAGAGGAAAACATATTCGAGAAAGATTAATTGAAGAAGAGATTTGAAAGAAACTTATATGAAAGGAATAAATATGATAAGAAAAGATGAAATTGAAAGAGATATTAATTATTTAGAAGATAGCTTAAAGAAAGTACGTCGAGAACTTGATAGCTTAAAGAAAAAAGTACCGGAAGGCGCAAGATTACGTGCAATTAAACATGGTAAAACATTTCAGTATTATTTAAGAACACAGGAATATGGTTCTAACGGCAAGTATATTAGCAAGTCAAATAGAAATTTGGCAGAATTGTTAGCACAAATTGAATATGATAATAAGCTAGAAAAATTACTGAAAGAAAATATAGACAACTTGAAAGACTTACAAGAAATTAAAGAAGAAAGTCCTTTTCAGTCAGCTATAGACCAGATGGTTTTAGGTAAAAGAGAGTTGATTAAAGAACATTATATTTCGGATGAAGCGTACATGCTGAATTGGCTTAGTCAGGAATATGATAAGCTAGAATTTCGATATGGATATCCAGAATATTTTACGAGACGTGGAATGAGAGTTCGTTCAAAATCTGAAGTGATAATAGCTGACATGCTTGACGAGTTGGCGGTCCCATTTCTATATGAAAAACCTTTGAAGTTGGGGATGACGACGGTACATCCGGATTTTACTTTGCTAAATATCTATGAGAAGAAAGAATTGTATTGGGAACATTTTGGGATGATGGACGATATAGAATATAGAAATAATGCTTTTTCAAAGATTCAAAGATATGAGACGTATGGGTTTTATCAGCATAGTTCCGTTATATGGACATTCGAAACCAGTAATCAGCCTATGAATACGAAGAATGTCCGCAATATGATAATTGAATTAAAAAAAGATTTAGGATGCTAGTTCGTTGAATATACCTTGTGTGATGGGGCTCGTTGCTGACACAAGAAGAGGAAAGGCATACGAAAACAGTGAAATCAAGGAAAATGTTAGCTGGAAGCTAGGAAGATGTGGCAGGAAAAAGAGAAAAAGGCATACGAAAACAGTGAAATCAAGGAAAATGTTAGCCGGAGGCTAGGAAGAAGTGGCAGAAAAAAGAGAAAAAGGCATACGAAAACAGTGAAATCAAGGAAAATGTTAGCTGGAAGCTAGGAAGGGTAGGCA
>CACWGK010000083.1 GCA_902760415.1 uncultured Lachnospiraceae bacterium | reverse complement strand
AGCATTTCCTTCAGGCTGTCAGTCTGAAGGAGATATATATTCAGTGTTGCTATAAAAAGGAATACCGCTCCCTGTATCAGAACTCCGCCTGCTACAGTTATAAGATAGTAACAGATATTTGCTCCACTCCATTTTATACCTACCTTACCAGCTGAAAGTATAAAAAGCGTGATGCCTAGGCCTCCATGTCCTATGGCCGCAAACCAGTCCGCATTAGCGAAAAGAATCTGAAACAGAAGTCCTCTTGGTCTCAGCATAAATCTATCGAAACTTCCATCTCTCACAGTTTTCCCAAAATCTCTAAGACCAGTAAAAAAGATGATCATAATTCCATAAGTCAGAAACAGCAGGCTAAAGAGGAAAAGCATTTCATAGATATTCCAACCGCTTAATGTGTCAAACTTAAGCAACGTAAAATATATAACTATAATCCCTGTTGCTTCCCTAAGGAATACTGCCAGCGACCTTAAAAATGCATCTACTCTATATTGGAACCAGGCTTTTGCAGTAGTCTTACTATATACAGTTATTAAATGTAATGTATCACCCAACTATCTATCCTCCCTGAACCACAAGCTTCTTCTGCCCCTTATTCCACAGTACATTTCCTATCAAAAAAATAATTACAATCCATACTATCTGCACCAGACATTTGATAAGTGTTTCTCTTCCTGACAGCTGTCCCAGATAGATTTCTACAGGTGTAAAATATATCGATGCAAATGGAGTAAACTTAAGAACTCCAAGCATCCATACTGGCATAAACCAGAGAGGTATCATTTTACCAGATAATACATTTACCAGGACATCCTTAATAGTGATAAGGCTCCATATATTTATCAGCCAGAAGGCTGTCATCTGCACCAGAAAGCTAATGGTAAAAAGAACTCCATAACCAAGAATAGAACTTACTACGAAAAGAACCATATTCAGCGCTCCGGCCGGCTTTTCCATTCCTGTTGTAAATATGGCAATAAGAAGAACCGGGATAAACTTGAATATAAGATTAAAAAATGATTCGCCTACATTTTCTGCTATCATCCTTCCCTTGAAACTCATAGGACGAAGCAACTCTGTAGAGATACTTCCATCCCAGATTCTGCCAGGAAGAAAATAATCATTTGGTGAAAATATCGTACTAAGACCGAGAGACAGCACAAAATTAGTTGTCACCATAGACATGGTTATTCCATCTACACTTTTTCCTGTTCCATAGAGTGCCCTGTATATCTCATAGAAAATAAAGAACTGAAGAACAGTTGAAAGTATTCCCATAAGGTGATCGAATCTGTATGCACTTTTACCTAAGAATGTTTTCTTCGCGTAAGCGAAATATGCTCCCAGTCTCATTATGCCACCTTTTCCTTGCTATAAATCTTCCTGATGATGCTGTCTATATCAGGCTCTGCTATACTCATATCCTTTACGTTATAGGTTGATAAGAGATGTGACATCAGATCATTTATATGAACCTTCTTTCCGTCAAAGATCAGCTGACTATGTCTCTTATCCACTTCTTCTATCTCTACATTTGGAATAGGACTCACACTAACATCATTTGCAAAAAATACATCCAGCTGTCTGGATGAACCATGTAGCTTCCTTACACCATCCAGAGTTCCATCATAGATTTTTGAACCTTTATTGATAATGATGAGACGGTTACAGGTCTTCTCTATATCCTGCATATCGTGAGTAGTAAATAGCATAGTTACTTTATCTTCGGCATTAAGCTCTCTGATGAAGTTTCTAATATTTTCCTTACCCACAACATCAACTCCTATGGTAGGTTCATCGAAGAAAACTATCTCAGGGCTGTGAAGAAGTGCAGCAGCTATATCAGCTCTCATCCTCTGTCCCAGAGAAAGCTGTCTTACAGGCTGCTTAAGGAACTTGCTCATATCCAGGAGTTCAGTATATCTATCCAAGTTTTTCTTATATACATCATCTGGAACACTGTAGATTGCCTTCAGTAGTTCAAAGCTGTCAATCACTGGAAGGTCCCACTGAAGCTGAGACTTCTGTCCAAATACAACGCCAATCCTACCCACATACTCTTTTCTCTGTTTATAAGGAATAGTATCTCCCACGCTTATACTTCCACTGTCAGGATAGAGAATACCTGAAAGCATCTTGATTGTCGTTGATTTTCCAGCTCCATTAGGTCCCACGAAACCAACCATTTCGCCCTTATCTATAGAAAAACTGATATTCTTAACAGCCTCTTTATCCTCGAACTTCGGAGCAAAGAGATTGGCTACCATGCCAGGGATACCACTTTTCCTCTTACTGACCTTATACTTTTTACAGATATTATCTACTTCTATGAAACTCATTCTCTCACTCCCCTATATTATCTTTTGATACTGATTTTCATGTTTATAATTATCTCTTCAAGGTCAGGCTTTTTGATCTTAACATCGAGTATCCTGGTTTGTTTCATCAGTACATTTATCAGTTCCGCCGCTGTGATATACTTCGAATTATAATCATATGCAGCATTGTTCCCCTCTATCTTGTATCTCACGATTGGCAGATCATCGATACTCGGAATTGGTCCATCAAACACAACTGTCATTGTATTAACAGGTAGATGCTGACTTCTCAGAACTCGCTCACTTCCATAAAATGTAAGTTCACCGTCAGAAAGAATTGCAATCCTGTCACAAAGATTTGAAACCTCGGTCAGGTTATGAGAAGTGATGAGAAATGTGGTTCCCATCTCTGCCCTCTCCTTAACCAGCTCTTCAAATATCATCTTACCCTCTTCATCCAGTCCAACATCCGGTTCATCTAAGATCATAAGATCAGCATTTAAGATAAATGCAGCTGCAAGCTCAACCCTTCTACGCTGCCCAGTTGAAAGATTCTTCAGCTTTTCATTTTCGTAATTTTCAAAGCCTAATCTTTTAGAAAGCTCCGCATAGTCTTTTTCAAACTTGTCTCTTGGAATGGCGTAAATATTTCTTATCATATCCATTCCAACAAGAGCACTATCTTCGTTTTCAATCAGTGGTACTCCGGTTAAAAAAAAGCTAAGCTTTGAACCATATCTGCCACGATTTGTAACAGGATTTTTACCCATTACACTTACTCTTCCTGATTCAGGAAGAAGAAGTCCCGATACAAGCTTTACAAGGGTAGTCTTCCCCGAACCTGTAGCACCTATCAATCCAACCACACACCCTTTCGGAATACTGAGTGAAATATCAGACAATATGAACTTGGATACATTTTCGATATTAATCATAATGTGTACCTGCCTTAGGAATCACAAAAATAGAATAGCCCTTGCTTAATACTCCTGCAAGGGCTGTGGGATAAACGGTATCTATATAGGGATAAACACACAGGATATAAAGTAGCCATCCTCTTCATAGAAGTCGTACATTCCTTCATACTTCTCAGCTATATCTCTAATCTGAGGAACTCCCTTCCCGTGTTCGTCTGAATCTTCCTTAGTAGTCGTAAGTTCTGGATTATCCTCCAGTACAGACTCGGAGATTCGATTCTTAACTACTATAGAATCATAACCTATATTTTTATAAACTTTAACTATCATTTCTGCTGACTTGTCCCTCTCCTTCTCTAACAAAGAGGCACAAATCGCATTATCAAGCATATTTGTAAGTAGCGCAGAAAAGTCCATACTTTCCATTCTTTCAAAAGCCAGGTTTTCAACCTCTGCCTTAACATCTATTCCATTAGTCCGAGCTTCCGAAAGCTTCTCATTTAATATATGATTCAGCAGAGAGTTTCCTGTTTCTATATAACTATGAATAGCATTCAGCTTATTTATTATCTGGGAAATGTACGCGCGGGCCGCTTCTTCATCACCATCATTCAGATATGAAAGCGTAACCATCAGATGATTCTTCATATCATGCTTCAGGCTCCTCATGCTTTCATGAAGCTGTCTTATCTCTTCACCCTGCTTTTCAATCTCATCGGCACTCGCTTTCATTTCGCCAAGTGAAAACTTGAGCTCCTGAAAATCCGAATATAACTTATCATATTTTTTCGAAAGTTCTTCGAACTCTTTCTCTCGCTCTGCTTTTCTACCAATCACCTGTCATATCTCCCATTACCTGATCATGCCTCTCATAAGCTTTTTTCTCGCAGACTCCAGATAGCTTCTTCCAAATGGAAGCTGTACGTCGTTAGACAGTATAACTGAATCTGATTTAATCATTTTTACGCTACCCTGATTCAGCAGAAATCCCTTATGAATTCTGACAAATCCATCTGACGAAAGGGACATTTCGAGAGTCTGCATAGTCTCTCTGAACCTATACTCCTCATCATCTGTAATGACCTTTAAATAATTACCTTCTGATTCAAAGTATAGGATATCCTCCAGTCTCAGCTTCACATTGCCAGATGCAGTATGAAAGAAGAAATGCTTCTCCCTCGAAGCCACTTCTTCTTCAGCATCCTTAAGAACTTTTTCCAGCTCAACATCCATATGAGACTTCCTGACAAAGCCAAATGGATGAAGCATCAGGCTGTCATACACAAGTTCATCATGACTTGTTACAAATATAATTAGAGGTTTTACTGCCATTTTCTGAATGCTCTCTGCAACTGAAAAACCACTAATTTCAGGCATATCTATATCCAACATTATAATATCAAAAGGACTCTTCTCATTATCTGATATCAAACGCTTTCCATCTGAATAACAAGATATATCTGCATCTTCAAAAGTCCATCTGACTTGCTCGAACAGATCATCTAATATTTTCTTTTCATCATCACATATAGCTACATGTAACATAGTATTTTCCTATAATTTCATAAACAGGAAATCTTTATAAATCCTATATAATTTATTCAACTATTCCATTTAGTGTAATAATCCTTTAGTTATATTATATATTGAAGTCTACAACAAGACCAACATGAAGCTGCTGGAGTCGGTCACCCAGTATCTCTTTCATTATTCCATAAGCTCTGTCCTTAGTACAGTGACCAGTACATACATAATCGATTCCTGTATCCAAGATATTTTGAGCTACATTTTTTACTTCTTCTTCAGACTTATTAAAGAGATGAAAGCCGCCGATCAGACCATAGATATGCTTATCTGGAAATGTCTGCTTCACCTCATTTATTATATTAACAGCTCCACCGTGAGAACAGCTATTGATTATCACAAGACCTTTATCTGTTTCAAATACAAGACTCTGTTCATGTGAGAAGTTGTCAGGTTTCCAGCCGTCCTTTGTCTTTTGATACATCAATTCACGCTGACCTATTTTCTCAAGACCAGGCGTCTTATGAGGTATAAGATATGCTCCTTCACACAGCTTATAATCACCAGATACATACTCTATCCTGTCCGAATAATTCTTAGTCATCTTCTTCGGAATTCCTATATATTTCTTGAAAATGAACTTCTTAGCATAACAGTTTTCGGCAGTAGTTTCTCTGAGATAGAACTTTGCCTTTTTATTCTCTTCGAAAAATCTTGGTATACCATTTGCATGATCATAATGCGCGTGACTTAGAACTCCGTAATCCACATCAGCTATATTTTTACCCAAAGCTTTCATATTCTCGACAAAAAGGCCTGATGCACCTGCATCTACCAGGATATTCTTTCCATCATGTTCCACTAGAATAGACAGGCCCCACTCACCACTTAAGCCATTATATGGTGTATTATCTACTATTACTGTCATCTTGTTATTCAATATCATTTCCACCCTTCTGTCATATTTATTATATCCATATACCGTGTCATTCACTCCAAATGCATTATTTCTTTCTTGGGAACCACATAATACATCTGTTCACCTGGGACTTATATTCCATATAATCCTCTCCGTACAGATTTTCAAGCCACTTCTCTTCTGTATTCTTCAAAACTATGGTCATAATCCCCCAGTTGATAATCTGGATTACTATAAGCCACCAATTATGACACATCAGTCCTATTCCTATGATTGTATACCACACGCCACTATACATTGGATTTCTTACCCAGGCATATATACCACCTGTTTGAAGTCTGTTCTCGATAATGCTGTCGTCCATATCAGATTTCATAGCCCCTATAAACCAGATAGCCAGTCCTGATAATAAAATAAGAGTTCCAATAACTCTGAATATTATAACCCAAAATCCACCCAGTATTCCAGATTTTAGTATATTTCCAGAAAGCAGCATACCAGCCAATGTAAGAACCCCTAAACTTCCGACGAGATAAGGACCCACTCCAAACATTGGAAGTTTCTGACTATCTTTAACATAGTTCTTCATGTCAAAAACCACCTCTAATCTTTTTCACATTTCGATTCATCATATATCTACCATAATATCTAAAGGCAATTTTTTTAATAAATCCCATCTCTTGATGATGTTTTTTTAGAAGTGCATCTGGAGAATCGTAGATTCCAAAATCCTGATTTATTCCTGTGCTCTGAATATAGGTATTATTACGATTGAAATCAATAATCGGATTCTTAAAATCCTCAACTCCAACACCGAATTTGCAAAATGCACCAGCGCAATTACTATTCTTCTGCTGCAGCTTTCCAAGATAATCCTTATCTATAATAAATGCCTCAAGCTCATACCATTTGCCCTCTAAATAAACCTCTACCCAGCTATGGAATATATTCTTCGGAGCCTGTTTATAGACAAAGCCAGTCATGGCACCTTCTTGCAATTCTTTTCTAATAGTAAAGCCATGAACTCTGCAAGGAATACCAACTGCTCTTAGAAGTGCCATGAAGAGCGTCCCCTTAGTATTGCACTGTCCATATCCATCCTGCAGTACCTTTGAGGCAGGAATACTGTCATCCACATTGTATCCAAATCGAATCTCATCTCTGATAAAATTATAAATCGAACGTATCCTTTCAAACTCTGGAAGTTCTCTCCACCCACGTTCTCTTATAAGTTCCTGGATCATATAATTATCAAAATCCAGCATATGAGTCTGGGCCAGAAATGACACTTCATTTATTTTTCTTTTAAGGGTATATGATTCGTCTTTCTTCAGGCTCATCACAAATGTATATTTACATCTGATATTCTTCTCGACCTTAAAACCAAATCTGGAGAAAAATACTTCCTTATCACTATTAAAATACTCCATAAAATGCTTTGGAGTACATATATTTTCAGTGATATACATAGGGGCGAATTTAATCTTGTCAGACAGCCCTGATTGTCTTTCCCAATCAAGAACTATAAGGTGTCCGTCCTTCTTAAGGAGCCTGTGAACTTCTGAAAGAATTCCTTTCCAGAGGTCGGGATTACATTCATGAAGAACTAGTCCTAAGATAATATAATCAAACATCTCGTCCTTAAGACCTGTATCTGTAGCATCTCTGCAGATCAGTTTTACATTTTTAAGATTGAGACTTTGTACTTTCTGCCTTGCTTTCATTAGCATAGATTTCGATCTATCTAATCCTACAAGTCTCACATTTGGCTTCTTGATAGCAACACCAATTCCATTGCTGGCTGTTCCACAGCACATCTCAAGAACCGTACACTTCTCATCCGGAATCAGTTCAGCTAAAACTTCTCTCGGATTCCTGCCATCTTTACTTCCATTATCCCTAAAAAATGTCCTATCTAAAATGTCATAACTAGATGAGATTATTATATACATATTTTGACTTACTTTCGTACTCGACATACTCTTACCTCTTTCGCCTTATTTTTATATGTTCATTTGTTCATATGTTAATACTTGATATTTCTTTTGTCAAGCAACATTTATTTGCGAATATTGAGAATGAATTCCAATAATGATATAATAGGAAACGATTTGCTCTGCAAATCACTAGCTTTTCAAAAGAATACTTTAAAAGGAGTAAACATCTATGGGTGAACTTTTATCACTGTTTTCCAATGTAACAAACCTAGATTATAAGCAAGTTATAATGTGGGCTATAGGAGGTATACTCATATACCTCGCTATTAAGAAGAAAATGGAACCAACACTTCTTCTCCCAATAGGTTTCGGTACCATACTGGTTAACCTTCCTATGTCTGGCGCCATATCTCAGATGGTAGGCGACATCCTTCAGGAAGGACCAATCTCAATACTTTTCGAAAGTGGTATAGCAAATGAACTCTTCCCTCTTCTGCTTTTTGTCGGAATTGGTGCAATGATTGATTTCGGACCACTGCTATCAAATCCAAAACTTATGATATTTGGTGCCGCAGCTCAGTTTGGTATCTTCTTCACTCTGAGTCTTGCATCACTCTTTGGATTTGAACTTAGAGACGCAGCTTCTATCGCTATAATCGGTGCCGCTGACGGCCCAACATCTATATTCGTTGCAAACTACTTTGGAACGAAGTATATCGGTGCCATCATCGTAGCTGCATATTCATACATGGCTCTTGTACCTATCGTACAGCCACCAATCATCAAGCTTCTTACAACAAAGAAAGAGCGTAAGATTCGTATGGAATATACAGCCGGAAATGTATCAAAGACAGCTAAGATCATATTCCCAATCTTCGTAACTATTCTTACAGGACTTGTTGCACCAAATGCAGTAGCTCTTATCGGTTTCCTTATGTTTGGTAACCTTATCAGAGAATGTGGCGTACTTGATTCACTTTCTGAGACAGCACAGTCTGATCTTGCAAATCTCATCACTTTATTCCTCGGAATAACAATCGCTGAGAAGATGCAGGCAGATGCATTCTTAAATCCACAGACGCTGCTTATACTAGGTCTCGGACTTATAGCATTTATCTTCGATACTGCTGGTGGTGTTCTATTCGCTAAGCTTATAAATCTCTTCTCAAAGAAGAAGATTAATCCTATGATCGGAGCTGCTGGAATCTCTGCATTCCCTATGTCAGCCAGAGTCGTACATCAGCTTGGTCTTGAAGAGGATAGTTCAAACTTCCTTCTTGCACATACAATTGGTATAAATGTTTCAGGTCAGATTGCATCTGTAATAGCTGGTGGTCTGATTCTTAACCTGATAGCACGATAGGAGGAAATTAAGCATGAAAATTGATATAGACGCATTTATGGATTCCCTCCCAATCATGGGAATCGGTCTACTAGGTATATTTATCGTAACTATAGTAATAATCGCAGGAATCTATATTCTTAGAGCTCTCACAGCAGGAAAGTCAGAATCAGATAAGTCAAATGATGAAGACGCCGCAATGGTATCTGAAGCAGCTGATCCAAATGCCCCAAAAGAATCCGCCATGGATCTTATGGAAGAACGCGAAAAGAAAGATTTCCTTGAGACTGACGATACGCTTTACATATCGAAAGATTTATAAAAATGGTAAACTAGTCCAGGGTACAGGTGTCTATAATAGATCATATGTGTATGTAAGTGGTAGGCAGGTAAGATGTTCTAACCAGATGGTTGCCGATGCACTTGTAGAAGCAGGACTTCTAGAAGGTGCTACTCACGGAGGATGGAATACCGAGGTTATCTTCGAAAATCAAGACCTTCATGTTAATGCAAGAAGGTGGAAGACTTATCAGGTAGATATAGACTTTTCCGCAGGTGGAGAAGTTAGATACGGCGCGTCAGCTATAGCATATACCGGAAATACAAAAGTTAATGGCGCCAGTATGAATGATGAATTATCCAAAGAATTCTCACGAAAAATAGGTGGTCAGCAAATCACTTACGAGGTCGGAGATTGATATAGAGAGCCTTATCGCTCTATTATATCAAAGCAAGTCACGAACCTTATCAAGTATAGTTACATCAGCAGGAAGCCAATCAACTGAATCAATCTTTTCCTTAGTCAGCCATCTTGCTGCTTCATGTTCCTTGAGAACCAAGTCACCCTCAACAACACTGCACAGGAAACAGTCCATAGATAAATGAAATTCTGGATAATCGTATTCGATAGTATCAACATACTTCTCAACTTTGATTAATGTATCCAGTTCTTCTTTTATTTCCCTGACTATAGCCTCTTCAGGAGATTCTCTAGCTTCTATCTTACCACCCGGAAACTCCCATCCATCTTTTAAGTCTCCATATCCTCGCTGAGTTGCAAATATCATCTTTTGAGGTTCAGCAGATTCATCGCCATTCATTTCAGCCATTATGATAGCCCCGACAACACGAACCGCTTTGAGATAACTTCCATCTTCTCGAATCCAAATGAATTTACCTTCTTTTATTCCTTGTTCAGCAATCCATTTTTCAGTAACCTCAAGTTTGTCATCATTTTCGAAAACCAGAATAGCATGGGGTCCATCGTTATGTTCCTCACAACCGTAGTCTGCTTCTATTATATCTTTAATCTTATATATACTCATCTTCTGTCTCCATCTAATTGTCTGTTCTTGTAAGAACCATCCCTTCTGTTGACTCAATAAAACCAAGTCTTTTATATAAAGGACGTCCTTCCTCTGTAGCATCAAGACTGATTTCAGTAACACCTCGCCTCCAGGCTTCGTCTATCAGCATTGATACCATTTTCATAGCAATACCCTGTCTCTGCCATTCTTTCATGGTATATACATTCATGAGATGAGCTCGCTTTCCAGTTGGATGATCGAAGGTCGGCATTATATACATGTA
>CACWGK010000082.1 GCA_902760415.1 uncultured Lachnospiraceae bacterium | reverse complement strand
TAAGGCTTCAAATCAAGTATAATGTGATTCGTTGTTTGATTGATAAGTTGGGAGTCAGAAATGTCCAAAAAAAAAGGAAATAAAGATAATAAAGATAAGAATATATCTGAGAAAATAGAGTCTGCCCAGAAGTCCGCGCAAGAGACTGTACAGGAGGCTGTTGAGGTAACAAAGTCAGAAACTGCTGAATCTACAAAGCCAGAGGCTGCGGAGGCGCCAGTTGAGGTTACAAAAACTGAAACTCCGCCGGAGGATGATGAACCAGCTGTTCCACTTACGCGTGGCCAGAAGTTCTTCAAGGTTTTTGATAAGTTCGGAGATTTATTCGTTCTAAATATATACTTTATAGTTACGTGTATTCCTATTATTACCATAGGTGCTGCATTTACGGCACTTTATACAGTTACGAATAAGATGGTAAATGATAAAGAGGGTGCTATAAAGGATGAGTATTTTAAGGCCTTTAAGGCAAATCTGAAGCAGGGTATAGCTATCTGGCTTATAGATCTCGTAGTTTTCTATGCTATGTATCTTCAGTATGCTTATATCATTTTAAATGATAATCAGACTGTTAAGTATCTATATGTAATACTTGGCTTCGAGTTTATTGTATTTGCATTTGCATTTCCGCTTCAGTGGCCTATGGTTGCAAGATACGAGAATACCGTGTGGAATCTTATCAGGAATTCATTTATATTCGCACTGACTAATCTTGGTACATGGTTCAGAATGTTCTATATCTGGCTGTTCCCTGTGGTTCTGTATTTCCTGAATATGAAGATATTTGTGTATACATGGTTCCTGTGGGCGCTTATTCTGACATCACTTTTTGCTTACATTTGTTCGATATTCTTGGTGAAGTTCTATGATAAGCTTGAGAATCCTGAGAAAGTCCAGGAAGAGACGGAAGAACTTAAGAAAATGAAGAAAATGAATAAAGATATGCAGAAGAATAAGAAGTCTGCTAGAAGATAATTCACAGAGAAATCACAGAATTATAAAGAAAAATCGAGAAAAAAAGAGGTAAACTGTCCATTTTATTTAATAATAAAATTGGACAGTCTTTTTTTGTCTACTAATTTTGGGGTGGGGTTTAATCATGTTGTTACGTGAAATATACGAACAGGAAGAACATCAGAGGCTTAGCGCATATGCAGCCTTCAGTGATCAGTCCAAAGGAAGAAGGGTCCCGGAAGATGAAAGCGATATGAGAACGGTTTATCAGAGGGACAGGGACCGAATCATTCATTCGAAATCATTTAGGCGTCTAAAGCATAAGACACAGGTTTTCCTGGCGCCTTACGGGGATCATTATAGAACCCGACTTACTCATACTCTTGAGGTTTCCCAGATTGCACGAACCATAGCTAAGGCTCTTAGATGCAATGAAGAGCTGACCGAGGCCATAGCCCTGGCACATGATATAGGACATACTCCATTTGGTCATGTAGGCGAGAGGGCGCTTACAAAAGTGAGTGGAAAGCCATTTTCGCATAATGTACATGGCGTAAGAGTAGTTGAGTTCCTGGAGAAAAATGGTGAAGGACTTAATCTGACGTGGGAGGTCAAGGATGGAATACTGAATCACAAGACCAGCCTCACACCGGCGACACTAGAAGGTGATATTGTCAGAATATCAGATAAGATTGCCTATATAAGCCATGATATAGATGATGGTATAAGAGCGGGAGTTCTTTCGGAGGATACGCTTCCGAAGAATATAACCGATATTATGGGACATTCTACAAGAGATAGGCTCGATATGATGATTCACAATGTTATAGATAATTCTGCTGAGTCACCAAGGGCTAAGATGTCCGATGAATGCTGGAATGCTCTGATGGAGCTGAGACAATATATGTTTGAAATGCTCTACACCAATCCGGTTGTAAAAAAAGAAGAAACTAAGGCCTACGAGATCATCATGATATTATATGAAAGATTTATGAAAAATCCTGAGTTAATACCTGATGAGTTTAAGAAGGATAATCTGGATCTGGAGACAGCTGTTACGGATTATATCGCTTGTATGACTGACAATTATGCTGTTGAACTGTTCCAGAATATTTATATACCTCAGAGCTGGAAATGTTACTAAAAGAAGAGGTGTGACATGTTTATTCCAAAGGAATTGAAGGATGAGATAGTAGCGAGAAATGATATCGTAGATGTTTTGTCTGAATATATTTCTCTGAAGAAATCGGGTTCCGATTATGTGTGCTGCTGTCCCTTCCATAATGAGAAGACTCCGTCGTTCCATGTAAGTCGTGAGCGACAACGGTATAAATGCTTCGGTTGTGAGACTGGAGGCGGAGTTATAACATTTTTAATGAAACATGAGAATATGACTTTCCCAGAGGCAGTGAAGAATCTGGCTGACAGAGTGGGGATAGATCTTCCGGAGCGAGAGCTTACGGCGGAAGAGAAGCAGAGGATAACCAAGCGAGAGAAGCTATTTGATATTAATCTAACGGCTGCTGGTTACTTCCACTACATTCTTGTTAATTCGCCGCGTGGTAAGTCGGGCTATGAATACTTCAAGAATCGAGGTATAACCGATGAGACCATAAAGAACTTTGGACTGGGATATGCAGATGTCTACAGGGATGATCTTTATAAGTATCTGAAGTCCAAGGGTTACTCAAATGAACTCATGAGAGATGCAGGTCTTGTAAAGTTCGATGAGAAGTACGGACCTTCAGATATGTTCTGGAATCGAGTTATAGTGCCGATTACAGATATGAGCAACAATGTTATCGCATTTGGTGGACGAGTTCTTGGAGATGCAAAGCCGAAGTACCTCAACACGAGGGAGACGGAGGTCTTTAACAAGAGCCGAAATCTCTTCGCTATGTATACCGCGAAAACGAAGTGCAAGAAGGGAATTATCCTCTGCGAAGGATATATGGATGTAATAGCTATGCATCAGGCGGGCTTCCAGAACTCCACGGCGTCGCTAGGAACGGCATTTACCGAGGGACAGGCATCTATAGTGAAGAAATATACTTCAGATGTTTATCTGGCATATGATAGCGATGGAGCTGGTACAAATGCTGCAATGAAGGCAATCAGCATACTGTGCTGAGGCATTTGAAGAGAGGATTAAAAATGCAATAAATGGCAGACTCTTCGAGATTGACTTTATCTCTAGCAGCTACAATCTGGATGATCCTGAAGAAAAGACAAAGTTTATGAAAGCTTCTGGTAAGCTTTTAGCTGGAATCGACGACAAGGTCGAGCGAAGCAATTATATAGAGAAGGTGGCCACGAAGTATTATCTGGATAAGGAAGTACTGAAGGGTATAGTATCCGAGATAGGGCTTGCTGGACTCGGTCAGAAGAATCTGGCGGATACGATGCAGTCGGATATAGACGATATGCCAGAAGATATAGGGACTAGAACAAGGCGTGAGAGGAAGTCTTCTAGGGAAGAAAATCCTTATGAAGAGAAAGAAATGTATCTTCTCACGATTCTAGCAAATAACGAGGAACTGGTCGGCAAGCTCAGTGATGTCTTATCCGAGGAAGACTTTACTGAAGGCACCACACATGAGGTTGCGAAGTTGATGTTTGATCAGTACCGCTCTTCGGGAAAGGTTGATGTAGCTAATATCATTTGCGATTTCGAGGACCTGGAGTCGCAGGAAAAGGTTAGTAAGATATTTACTACTGATTTTGACTTTGATACTACACCATCCGCGATGGAGAAGATTCTTACAGATCTTATTATCAAGGTGAAAACCAATAATATAGATAAACAGCTTACAACTGGTACTGGGACGAACCGAATACATCTCGCCCAGGAAAAGGAAAAGATTAAAAAAATAAAGATTAGAATATAGAGAGGGAAAGATTATGGCAACAAAGAAAACATCAGAGGAGAAGGAAGTTAAGGAGACAGTTAAGAAGACTGATTCTAAGAAGACAAAGGGCAAGAAGGTTACAAAGAAGGCTGTAACTGATATGTTCAAGGAGCTAAATGTTAGCGTAGATAAGAAGGCTACTTGCGTTCGTGAGGATGATGCAGTGGCTTATCTTGTAAAGAATAATTTCGCTGTAGAAGATTTTATAAATGAGGTTGATGAGTATCTTTCATCAAACTCAAATACTTCAATATTCATAGTAGCTCCAGATGGAGATGACATGAGTGTTAGCGAGTGGAAGGCTAATAGTGCAGTTCTCTTTGAGAGTCCTGTAAGCTTTGAGGGCAAGGATTATATCAGACCTGCTGCTTATGTTCGTGATGTACTCATTTCAAAGTTTAAGGAGCTTTATAACAATCCAAAGCCTAAGAAGAAGAATGTAGTGAATATGATAGAGTATCGTGATGCAATCCTCGATTATTTTGACCAGGATGAGGCATTTACTCAGTTTTCTCAGGCTAATCAGTATGAGAGCTTTGCTGATGCATTCTGGGGTATCTACTCAGATTTATACTTTGATGGAGATTACAAGAAGAGCTCTGAGAGTTCTGGCGCAGAAGAGTTCCATGTGGCTGATATAAAGGATTTCTTTAACAGCATTATAGAGAAGGCTGTTGATCAGGCTGATGGAAAGAAGATTGAGCATATAGAAGATCTGTATGAAATGTTCCACGAGAGCGATATGTGCAAATCAGCACAGTTTGTATATGGCGATGCGAGCGATGAGACTGGTATGACATCTCAGGGCCGTGCAATGTTTGAGGCAAGACTAAAAGAGCTCTTAGAGAATGCTAAGAAGCATAATAACGTCATTTATGATGATGAGATAGTAAAGGCAACTAAGGATCTTGATCCAAAGGATATTCCTGATTACTGCGCAAAGGCACTTGAGTTCTTCGAGATAAATGGAGTAGAAGTTCTCAGCGTTATCGATGATGAGCCAGATATCAGCGACGAAGAAATGCAGATGGAACTTGCCGAGGAAGAAGAAATCGATCTTGAGAAGATTGATATGTCTGTTCCAGAGGGAATCAGCCTTGAGGACCCTGTAAGAATGTACCTTAAGGAGATTGGTAAGGTTTCACTTCTTACAGCTGAGGAAGAGATTGATCTTGCTCAGAGAATGGAAGAGGGTGACGAACTTGCAAAGAAGACACTTGCAGAAGCTAACCTTCGTCTGGTTGTTAGTATAGCTAAGAGATATGTTGGTAGAGGAATGTTGTTCCTCGATCTTATTCAGGAAGGCAATATGGGTCTTATTAAGGCCGTTGAGAAGTTCGATTACAGAAAGGGATATAAGTTCTCTACATACGCAACATGGTGGATCAGACAGGCTATTACAAGAGCTATAGCTGATCAGGCTAGAACTATCAGAATCCCAGTTCACATGGTTGAGACAATCAACAAGCTTACTAGAGTTTCAAGACAGCTGCTTCAGGAACTTGGTCGTGAGCCAAGCCCAGAAGAGATTGCAGAGGAAATGGAGATTCCAGTAGAGAGAGTTAGAGAGATTCAGAAGATATCTCAGGAGCCAGTTTCACTTGAGACACCTATCGGTGAGGAGGAAGACAGTCACCTTGGAGACTTCCTTCCAGATGAGGATATTCCAGCACCTTCAGAGGCTGCTGCATCTACTATTCTTAAGGAACAGCTGGTTGAAGTACTTGGAACGCTTACAGATAGAGAGCAGAAGGTACTTAGACTCAGATTTGGTCTAGACGATGGTAGAGCTAGAACACTTGAAGAAGTTGGTAAAGAGTTTAAGGTAACTCGTGAGCGTATCAGACAGATAGAGGCTAAGGCTCTTAGAAAACTGAGACACCCAAGCCGTTCACGTAAACTGAGGGAGTTCCTTGAGTAATGGATATCGAGAAGAGAATATCTAGTAGAATGAAATGTATAGCCGGTATGGTCACCCCTGGAAAGAGGGTGGCCGATATCGGCTGTGATCATGCTTATACATCAATATATTTGGTCGAAAAAGGCCTCGCCCAAAATGTAGTGGCGATGGATGTAGCAGAAGGTCCGCTTAAATCAGCCAGGAAGAATATAGATTCATTTGGCCTTGGGGAGCGTATAGAAACTAGGCTCTCTGATGGAATGACCGCACTTGTCCCTGGGGAGACAGATGCAGCCATAATCGCTGGTATGGGTGGACTTCTTGTGATAGATATCTTGAGACGTGGAATGAATGTATGGCAGAGTGGGTATGAACTGATACTCTCGCCGCAGTCAGAGATTCCAGAAGTTAGACTTTTCTTAAGAGAAAATGGTGCCAAGATCATTGATGAACATATGATGCAGGAGGATGGTAAATATTATAATATCATCAAGGCTGTTTCATATGATGAAAAGCAATCAATATATAATGATGAAAACACTGCATATGCAACAGAAGAAGCGGGGATAGACACTAAAAGTAGTGTACCTGTGGTGATAGGGGATAATTATGGTGAGAAGCTGATTGAGAAGAAGTCTCCGGTACTAAGACAGTACCTGGTTGAGCGTCTTGAAAAGCTAAGCGGTATCTATTGCCGATTATCGAAAGAGACAGGGGAACGTGTAGTGGATAGAATGGCTGAGGTTTCGCAGGAATCACGTGAGATTGAGGCGGTTCTGGAATTATTAAAGTAAACTTCTTTGCAGTGATAGGTGAGGCGCATATAAAGGAGTAAGGGTATGACGTTAGAAGAGTTATATAATGAAAAATATGGGGATAATAATCATAAAGTAGTGGCGGCAATCGTAAATGGCCGTCTTAGAGAACTTACAAAGGATGTAAGTTTAGACGATGAAGTAGAATATGTAAATCTTAGCAGTCCTATCGGCTTCGATCTCTATAAGAGAAGCCTTATACTTCTAATGCTCAAGGCTGCAAGGGATGTTCTCTCTAAACTAGAGGGAGACTACCGTATTGAAGTAATGTATTCTGTCGGAAGCGGATTCTTCTGCAAACTGATGGATACAGATATTGAGCTGACAGAAGATATCATATCTAAAATCAAGAATAGAATGTATGAACTGGTGGATGAAGATCTTCCTATAGAGAAGGAAATCTGTTCCACAGTTGATATGAGAGATGAATTCCTTAGAAGGGACCTTCCTGGAAAGGCAAGTCTCCTCAAGTTCAGAAAATCATCCAGAATAAATATCTACTCACTTGGTGGTTATAGAGACTATTACTATGGATATATGGTCCCATCAACAGGCTACCTGACAAAGTTCGATCTAGTAGCTTATGAAGATGGATTCATTGTTGTAATACCTCAGAAATCCACTGGTGAACTTCCAGAGAAAAACCCAGAGACAGGAACATACTATTTCCCTAACAAGCTTTACTCAGTTCTCCGAGAGACAGAAGATTGGGGACACCGACTTGGCGTAGGCTACGTGGGAGATATTAATAACGTTATAGTAAATGGTGGTGTGAGCAATATGATTCTCGTTCAGGAAGCACTGATGGAGAAACAGATTGCTGATATAGCCAAGAAGATAATTGAAGGTGATAAGAAGCTTGTACTTATAGCTGGACCATCATCCTCAGGAAAGACAACATTTTCCAACAGACTCAGTATACAGCTTATGGCGTATGGAATACATCCACATCCTATCGCTATGGACAACTTCTTTAAAGAAAGAAGTGAGACCCCTGTTGATGAAAATGGAAAATATGATTTTGAATGCCTAGAAGCACTGGATCTTGCTCTCCTGGAAAAAACTATGTCCAGACTTCTTGAAGGCGAAGAAGTTAAGATGCCAACATTTGAGTTTACTCAGGGCAAGAAAGTCTATGACGGCACAACACTTAAACTTGGAAAAAATGATGTTATCGTAATGGAAGGAATCCATGCGCTAAATCCAAAGTCTACGAGAACCCTTCCAAAGGATAGCTGTTACAAGATATACATCAGTGCTCTGACACAGCTTAATCTAGATGAGCATAACAGAATATCTACAACAGATACAAGACTTCTACGTAGAATCGTAAGAGATGCGAGAACGAGAGGTCATTCAGCTACTAAAACTATAGAAATGTGGCCATCCGTAAGACGTGGAGAAGAGAAGTACATCTTCCCATTCCAGGAAGAAGCAGACACTATGTTTAATTCTGCAATTATCTATGAGCTTCCTGCAATAAAGACATTTGCAGAGCCACTTCTTTATGGAGTGCCAGAAGATTCAGAGGCATACTACGAGGCAAATAGACTTCTTAAGTTCTTGGGATATTTCCTGGGAATAGATGTTCAGAATGTACCACAGAACTCACTGATGCGAGAGTTCATCGGTGGAGGCTGCTTCAAAGTTTGATGAGTGTATCCGGACGCAAGTATGCTTTACAAAGCGTGAATAGTGTACTTGCTCGACATCGCTTCCGCTCAGTACGGGCTACCCCTAGCGGCCGCTTCGCTCGCTAAGCTCTCACGTCGCAAAGCTCGTGAATCGCTAAGCGCCGAGACCCGTAATGGTCTCGCAAGCATACTATTCACGCTTTTTGTATGAGCATACTTGCTGTGGATTGGCACAAAAAAACGAGTAGGACTATAAGCCGGGTTCTGTCGCGGATAATCATCTATCTAGACCTTATGTTGCCACAAGGTTCAAGCAACCTACCTGAAGCTCGGCGGGCAGCGTCAACACTTCTGCTTGGTCTTGCATCGGATGGGGTTTACAATGCCCTGTCTGTCACCAGCCAGGCGGTGAGCTCTTACCTCGCCATTTCACCCTTACCATATCCCGAAGGATGTGGCGGTATACTTTCTGTTGCACTTTCCTTTGAGTCGCCTCAACTGGACGTTATCCAGCATCCTGCCCTGTGATGCCCGGACTTTCCTCACGACCGCGAGATGCGGTCCCGCGATTATCTATCCTACTCGCAACGAGGAATATACCACAATAATTTAATCATTGTCAACAATGTGCGTGATATATTGCATGCACTTAAATCAGTTATATAGAATATGATTAGTAGTTTTAGATATATAGTGGAGGATTAAAGTACATGATCAGGAGAACTTGTACCAGAAAAAAACTGGGTACATGGATATTAGCCATTCTGCTTATGGTGGGAATGGTTTTATCTTTATGTCGTTCAGATTCATTTGCAGCCAGAGAGAACTTTAAGGTGGAGGTTAGCTCTGAGATTTCAAATGATGGTGCATACTATAAAGTTAGTATGAATATCGAGAATCTTGGAAAAGATTTTAAGGGGAAAGCGCGCCTAGTTGCTGAAGGTTCTTCGGGTATGGTTGGTTACGATGTTGATATATCGATTCCCAATGGATCCACGAAGACATATACAGTGAATGTTCCGGAATACTATAAATCTACTACAAGTGCAGTAGAAGTGCAGATATTTAATCAGAAGGATAAGAAGGAGTATGCTGAAAAGTTCAGTTCAGTGTTTTCCCAGGGATCCGATACACTTAGGTTCGCTGTTCTTTCTGATAATGCAGATTCTTTATCTAAGTTAGATATGGCTGGAAATGGAGTGTCTGTAAATAGTGACATTTATTATATTGCAACTGAGAATGTTGATGGATCTAAGCTTGCTGAAAATATTGATTCATATTCTGGTCTTATTATAAATGATTATGATACCAGTACTCTTTCTGATGAGACCTTGTCTAAGATAGAAGATTGGACAAGGCAGGGCGGTATTCTTGTTCTTGGATCAGGAGAAAATGCAGAAAGAGTTGATTCGGGGTTTTCAGAAGATTTTCTAGGGATGAAGTTTTCTTCAACTTATACATTGTCCTACACGTTTAATGTTGAGGAATTCGATGAGTATGAAGTTGCAAGGTTTACCTATAGTGCTGACTATAGTTATGATTCATTTATGTCATATTCATGTGTGGTAGGTAACGGCTTGATAGTTTGCTGTACTATCGATCTTGCTGATTATCGAGATAATGATGGTAGTATGAGTGGAGCGCTTCAATCTTTATATCAAAATGCTATCTTAAATGTTAGAACTACTACTCAAAATTATGGTTATTCAAATATAAGCCTATATACACTTGAAACACAGCAGGGATTTATGGAAAAACCTGCTAAATCTGCTTCGGTTCTTCTAATACTTTTAATAATTCTTTATACAGCTATTGTCGGTCCGATTAGTTATCTTGTGCTTATGGCTATGAAGAAGAGAGAAATGATATGGATCGCTATTCCTGCAATTTCTCTGATTACAGTACTCTTTGTCTTTCTTATAAGCTTAGGAGTAAGGGTTAAGGGTATCAGTCTTAAGTCTGTGAGTGCTATAGATTTATCTAACGGTAAGAAGGATTGTTATGTATTTGGATATGCTCCTGATCCTTCTGAATGGAGTGTTAAGGCAAAGGAACCTTGCGATTACGTTGCTATTACAGATTCATATTCATATGGTAATGGAGTAGAACTAGCAGTAAAGCAGTCGGAGGATGAAGAGGAACTTACATTTTATCCAGATGGTTCTTTTGATACTAAATGTGCGGTGCTCTGTTCTAAAGAATCTGGATATGGTAACTTCAATGTAGATGTTTATGATTCGGGAGCAGGTAATCAGGATGATGACGACGATGATTATTATTCCAATTCATATAATTCAGGAGTAGATTCAGGAACAGTTGAGAATACTACTGGAATTGATTTCGACTATGTTCTTATCATTACGCAGGCTGGAACTCAGCTTAAGGAAAATGTTAAAAATGGAGATAAGATAACAATTTCCTTAGATAAGTCAAGTTATAAATATTCACATTATTCATTTGGCATAGATTATCTTAATAATGATTATTCTAAGAAGTATTATGATAAGAAGGACTATGCTGCGTCAGGAGCGATTTCGGCGATGATACTCGCGTCACAGAAGGTAGAGTCGCAAAATCTCGAAATGCTTGTACTAGGAGTTAAGGAATCTAAGAGCAAGACTGATCAGGGGGAAAGCTCCTGGGATGTTTATTATTCAGCTTATTAACAGTAGGAGGAACGATATGTTATATATTAATAATTTATATAAAATCTATGACCGTTTCCCTGCTGTTCAGGGACTTACATTAAGAGTTCCTAAGGGGGATCTCTTTGGATTTGTTGGGCCAAATGGAGCTGGTAAGACTACAACTATAAGAATAGTATGCGGACTTATGCAGGCGACTTCTGGAAGCGTTACTGTAAATGGAGTAACAGCTATAAATGGAGCAGGCAAGCCTGTGTCTGGCAAAGTGATGCGTGAGCTGAAGAGGAATATCGGATATGTGCCGGACTTCTTCGGTGTATATGATAACCTGAAGGTTACTGAATATCTGGAGTTCTATGGTTCATTAAATGGTATGTCATACCGTGATATTAATGCTACTACTGATGATCTCTTGGCGCTTGTTAATCTTCAGGATAAGAAAGATTTCTACGTTGATACATTGTCTCGTGGTATGAAACAGAGACTTTGCGTTGCAAGAGCTCTTCTTCATAATCCAAATCTTCTGGTGATGGATGAACCATCTTCAGGACTTGATCCAGTTGCGAGAGTTGAGATGAAGGAACTTCTGATGAACCTTCAGTCTATGGGTAAAACTATAGTTATCAGTTCTCATATTCTGGCTGATATAGCTGAGATGTGTAATGCGATTGGTATTATGAATCGTGGTAGACTGATAGCTGCTGGCAAGATGGAGGATATACTGAAGACTGGTACAGATATGAGTAGGCTGATCATTTCATTTTCCTCAGGTATTGACCAGGCTGCACAGATATTTACTGAGAATCCTTATATACATATCGAGTCTATACGTGAGAATCAGATAATTCTCAGCGGTGTTACTGATGATGGCTTTGCGGATAAGATAATTGTTGATCTTATCAACCGCGGTGTCGTTGTATCTGGCTTCCACAGAGAAGAAAGAACTCTTGAGAAAATCTTTATGGATATGACAGGAGGTGCGGCATAATGAATATCAAGAAATTATTCAAAGTTAATCCGATTGTCAAGAAGGACCTGAAGGTTATATCTAGAAGTATGAAGTATTCTTGGGGGCTGTTTGCTTATGTTGCTATCCTCGGTATAGTATTCATTTTTACGATGCTTATAATAGGTGGTGTAGATAGATATACGGGTTCATATAAGAATACAGATATTTATGAGGGATATGTTTCATTTTTCCCTGTTATCGGAATAGCGCAGCTCTGTATCATATCGCTGATAGTTCCTATCTTTACCGCATCATCCATATCGGGTGAGAGGGAGAGGCAGACGATGGATGTTTTGCTGACTACGACTACTCCTTCATACAGCATTATTATAGGTAAGATTACATCAGCTGTACTTAGGGTAATGACCTTTGTTGTAGCAAGTATTCCACTTATGGCAGTGTCATTTGTGATGGGTGGTATTAACTGGGGGACGCTTTTTGAATATCTGATTCTTGCCTTTGTATTTGCGATATATACAGGAAGTATTGGAACATTCTGCTCAGCAGTGTTTAAGAAATCTATTCCAGCAATCATTGTGTCTTATATAATCTATGGAGCAATCTATGGACTTACATACACACCAGCTATAATAGTAAGTATCATGTCTGATATAGACGATGGATTTCTTGCTTTTATAACTACGCTTGGTAATCCGGTTCAAGAGTTTCTGATGTTCTTCTACCAGAAAATTAGCGGAGAAGGGCTTATGGATTATATGATTCAGTATGGAAATTATCCAGATTTCGTTAATTGGATATTTAAGACAGATGTTTGGATAGTGCTGTCATGTATATTCCAGTTGGGAATTGCGGCCTTCTTTATATGGCTGTCAACCCTCAAGATACGCCCAGGCAAGAAATAAGAATGAGTCACTTCGCACGTCCGACGTAACTGGTGACTCAAAAATGAGTCAGCAGTTACGTCGGACGTGGAAGCTGACTCATTCTGTGAAAGAGGTTAGAAGTGGAGTTTATTTATCGATTTATCGACAGGATAAGGATTAAACTTAATAGAAATATCATGAGGAAGTCTGTGGTCGCGGCGCTTATGGTCGGTGCGCTCCTCGGACTTCTTGTTGTGACTATCAGCCTCTTCGTGCCTATATACGAAAGGGCTGTGCTAATCACGGCCATTATCCCACCGGTTCTATCAGTTCCAGTGGGTATTTTTATGGGAATCAAGAGAAGAATTGATGATAAGGCAGCGGCCGTGTATATAGATGGATTTGGCTTCAAGGAGAAGATTATAACTGCTCTGGAAAATGAGAAGTACAAGGATCCGGTGATCTTGATGCAGAGGCAGGATGCAGAGGCCCATCTAAGAGCCGAAGGGTTTAAGGTAAATGTTAAATATGAGATGCCTTGGCTTAAGCTGAGTGTATGCTTCGTAGCTATTATACTTGCCATCTTCCTCTTCCTGCTGCCAACAAATGCTAAGAAAGTGGCGGCGGATAAGCATGAAGCTAAGGTTCAGGCAAAGCAAGCTGAAAAGGAAGTTCAGGAGATGCTTGAGGCTATGGAGGAGATAGATCAGAGCGAACTGTCGGAGGCAGAGCTCGCAGAGCTACAGCAAATGATGGAATCTCTTGAAATGTCCCAGAATGAGTTTAGTCAGGCGTCTTCTATGGAGGACTTCGAAAAGGCTAAGAATAAGTATGATTATAAGCTGGGGGAGGCTTCGGAAAAACTTGGTTCTCTTGCGAATGGAAAGTCAGAGAATACTCAGAAAAAGATAAAGAGTGCACAGCAGATAGCCGAGAATCAAAATGAGTCAGAAAAGCAGAAACAAACTGCTATGAATCAGAATGGAGAGAACGGAGAGAACGGCCAGAACGGAGAAAACGGCCAGAACGGAGAGAACGGCCAGAACGGAGAAAACGGCCA
>CACWGK010000081.1 GCA_902760415.1 uncultured Lachnospiraceae bacterium | reverse complement strand
CAGCAGCTTCTTGAAGTTCTGAATATCCTCCTGATAGAAGTCCTGAAAAAGCAGATTATATATCAGACCATTTTCAAGAATAGGTGTGACAGTCTCAAGCTTTTCAAGGATTTCTAGTTCCTTGGTTCGCTTCTCTCTATCGAGATCAACCTTTTCCATAGCAGAACGGACAGTATCGATAAACTGACGTCTATCTACTGGCTTATGGAGATAACTTGTAACCCCAAGACTCAGTGCTTCCTGAGCATAGCCAAATGTATCATAAGCCGAGATAACTATGAATGTAATACCAGGGTTACGCTTCCTAATCTCTCTTATGGCATCGATTCCATTTATACCAGGCATCCTTATATCCATAAGAGCGATATCAGGCCTGAATCTCTCAGCAAGCTCTATAACGCTTCGACCCGTCTTGGCCGTCTCTATAACAACTTCGCTGCCAAATTCTTCATTTAACATATATGTGAAGGAATCTATTACAATACCTTCATCATCTGCAATCATAATTCGGTACATTATTCTTTATAAGGAAGGGTGATTATCACCTCGGTTCCTTGATCCTTTCCACTACTTATTATATCCACATTATTCTTTCCGTCAAAGTAAAGTCTCAGTCTTTCGATAACATTGTTAAGACCTATTCCATTTCCCTTATTCTTGTTACCACTCTTCTCTTCGTACTTTTCTTCATTCTTTTCCTTCTCAGAAAGTCCGGTATATTCACCGCTGAGCACCTTTTCTATAAGCTCCTGCGACATACCTATACCGTTATCCTGAATACTAATGCAGACATTATCATCCACTCGATAAACCGAAAGGGTAATATGGCCTTCGCGCTCGATATCTCGTATTCCATAATTAACCGCATTTTCTACGATAGGCTGAAGTATCATACCTGGCAGCATAACTTCAAGAAGCCCATCATCTTCTATCTCTTTAGTAAAATGAATATCTCCTGCAAAACGTACATTAAGAATATATATGTAGATATCCACCAGCTCAATCTCCTGAGCCAGAGTAACTTCATCATTCTTAGTCATATTATATCTGAAAAATGCAGCTACATTCTGCACATAATCATAAGTTCTATCCGCATGCTCCATCATAGCAAGCTGAGAACCAGCATTCAGAGTATTAAAGAGGAAATGAGGATTAATCTGAGCCTGAAGATATTTAAGCTGAGCATCCTTAAGGTGTGCTTCCATAAGGATTTCCTTCTCCTTAAGCTGCTGCTCCTTCTCCATACTATCGCGAAGTCTTGTAAGATATCCCGGTATGGAGCTAACCATCTGATTAAATGCTACCGTAACGACTCCGACCTCATCCTTTCCGTGTACCTTAACCTCTGGTGTATTCTCAAGTTCACCTGCTGATACCTTATTTGCAGCGATAGAGAGTTCATGAAGCGGCTTTGTTATATTCTTAGTAACGAGAATAACAAGCATTATATTAAATGCGGCTAGCACAGCAAACATCAGGGTACTTATCATTTCCAGATATTCAACCGATGTAGACATAGCTGAATAACTCTCAGTATTACTTCTGAAACTATATCCATTCAGTGAATCAATATAAGACTTGATATAGCTATAAAGCTTACCTGACTGTTCAAATGTATCTTTATACTTCTCTACATTTCGTCCACGCTTAGCATCTATAGTATCTGACACCATCTCAAGATACTTCTCAGACATATAGTAGATATTTCGTTCCATAAGCTTCTGCTGATTATCAGTTATGCTGTAATCCATTTCAGATAGCATACTCTCAAACTGCTGTTCAGCCAGATAGTAATCATTTAGCGAATCTGTACTCTTAGTATTCAGATATTGAGCCATACTGCTCTGAACCGTATCAAGAGAATCTTCCAGTTCACTTAGAGTTACATTGCTCACGTATATTTCGTCCATCTGCTTGGTTATTCTGTTAAGGTTATAATACATAAATACATTAACCAACAGGATAAGCAGGGTTGTTCCGACAACCAGGAGCGACAGCTTATATCTGATCTTCATATTAGCAAGGATACGTGACATTTTTTTAATCATCGCTGTCACCTCCCTCGAAATCCGAGGTATCAAGGTTATCCTTTGATACAAGATCAGTATCTATCAGATATATCTCACTAACATATCCGCTCTCTTTATATTCATTCATAGCCTCTATGCTGCGACGTCCCATCTGATCTGTATCAACAACTATAGAGGATCTGATAATCTCCTTATCTATCGCATCTTTTATAACTGGTGAAAGGTAGTAACCAAATATCTCTACATTTCCAACCTTATTATAATCAACTACCGTCTGATATACGCATAGTGTATTCTTCTCAGATAGACATATCACAACATCAGGACCTGAGTGACTGTTCTCACCTACGAAGATATCACGTATATCCTCCTCAGCAGCATAGTCTTTATTACTACTAACTACATGACTGGACAGAGTTATCTTATCCGCAAGATTCTCATCCTCAATCACTTCATTTATCGCCGTAAGTATAATAGACTGGCTGTTAGAGGTAAATGTATCATCCATCAGCACCATAGTACGGCATGTATCAGGAACATTTTCCTTTACATACTTTACTAGCTGCTCACCATATTCTTTTCCAAGATTGTAACAGCTGACTCCTATATAACTGATACGTTTACTCTCCATATTATCGTCAGATACAGTTACAACAGGTATTCCCTCTTCCTTAGCCTTGAGAAGAAGTTTGACCGTATCATTATCATCATCGCCTTCGATAATGATGCCATCAACATTTGAATTAATAGCTATGTTAAGAAGATCAGCCTTAGAATAACTCTGCTCCAGATTTTCTCCAAGAAGCTCAACATAGGCGTTATGCTTCTCAGCCTCAGCGACCGCTCCCTGATACACACTCTGCCAGAAATCTGTATTAGGACTATCCGTTATAAGCACATAGTAGCTGTCATACTCATGAGCTTCATCAGACATAAGAAGCCCCTTTGTTCCAGCAATACGCTTGTAAAAAAAGAAGATACTGAATGCAACGATTAAAAGAAGCAGCACACCCAGTACTACCGTCGCGATCAGTATCCCTCTATATCCTTTGTCCTTTTTCTTCTTATCCATAGAATAAAATCTTTACATTTAGTCAGTAAGAGAACGATATACTGATAGATGATCATATATTGTTCTCCAAGAGCTAAAACTATTTCCAGTCACACAGATATATCTCTTACCATTATCAGCTTCGTAGTAACTTGCAGCACAACATCCAGATTCGTTAACGAAACCTGTCTTGGCAGCTACTACATTTCCGTCCATATCCTTATCTTCAATCTTACGAAGGAACCAGTTAGAAACCTCGATAGGCTTCTTATCTTCTTCAGGAACATCCTCTTCACTTGTTCCTTCCTCAGTCGTATCTGCAAAGATAAATGTAGCGTCTGTGGAATATGTTCTAAGTGACAGAACATCACGAAGCAGATCATCCTGAACTGCTACACCTAGAATAACCGCCATATCCTTCATAGTACAATGAAGATCTGGATCATACATTCCGACAACATTTGTGAAATGAGCTGTCTCAGAAAGTCCAAGCTCATCTACCTTCTTATTCATAGCCTCGACAAATGCTTCCTGTGAGCCACAACAGAACTCTGCAAGTCCCATAGCCGCATCCGCTCCTGAAGGAAGTATTGTACCATACAGAAGGTCTCTTACTGTAACCTCTGAGTTAGCAGTAAATCCAACAGCACTACAATCATTCTTTCTTACATACTCTGTAATATCCTCTGATACAACAAACTTATCATTAAGGGTTGTCTCATCTATATAGTCTCGTGCTGTAAGCACTGTAAGAATCTTTGTCATAGATGCAGGACTGACAACCGCCTCGCAGTCTCTCTCTGCAACTATAGAATCTGTATCAAGGTCAACAAGTATCATATAAGTACTTACAAGTGTCTGAGTCTTAGTAGCATCACCTGGAGTACTATAGTTAATAGAACCATCCACACTGCTTAGTGATAGAGATACTGTATCCCAGGCACTTCCGCCGCTTGCATCATCTTCGCTAGAAGTATCATTTCCAGATCCATCAGCTATAACCTCCTGGAACTTCTGCATATCAGCGTGTGGTAAATGAATTGTATCCTCTGTCGACTTAGGATCATATATTGTAAAATCAGCCATAAAGCTGTCTGGATCTATACCAGCCGCATCACCATTTGGCACTACGCCATCAACCTCAAGTGCATCCGTAAATGAATGAGTTACTTCCTCCGTCTCTGCTTCAGTAACAAACTCTGTAGTAACTTCCTCCGCTGTATCATCTTTCTTAGTCTTGCTCATCAATCCTATAAATATAACTACAAGGAGTGATGCGAGCGCTAGCACAACAACAACTAGCAGCACCCTAAGAAATATTACTAAACCTTTTCTCATAATTTTCTCCATTCAATTCACAAAAACCGGCATTAATTTTATCAAATCATACTTAAACTTGCAAGCACTAGGAGCCTTAGTGTATATTTGACATATGGAAAGAACTACTATTTTAAAATCTAAATTTCCTGAGGATTATAAGCCTTCCTATATACTGAAAGACATACTCTCAGGCATTATAGTCGCCCTGGTCTCCATCCCTATATCCATGGGATATGCGCAGATTGCAGGGCTGCCAATGATTTATGGTCTATACGGCTCACTTCTTCCGATTTTGGTCTTCGGAATCATCACAACTTCCTACGATTTTGTGTTTGGTGTAGATGCCGCACCCGCAGCGCTTACCGGAGGAGCTTTAGCCGCTCTTAATATTGCAAATGGCAGTGAAGAAGCCATAAATGCTGTTCCAGTACTCACATTTCTCGTTGGTCTATGGCTACTGCTATTCTTCTTTTTAAAAGCAGGACGCGCAGTCAAATATATATCTGTTCCTGTCATGGGCGGTTTTATAACTGGTATCTGCCTCGAGATTATATCTATGCAGACACCTAAGTTATGGGGAGGCAGCCCCGGAACTGGAGAACTTCCAGAGCTGATACTTCATATGTTTTCTGAACTGAAGAGTCTGAATCCCCTTTCTCTTATACTGGGACTATCAACGATAATACTCATCTTACTATTCAGAAAGCTAATCCCTAAACTACCTATGTCAGTTGTAATGCTCGTTCTCGGAATCGTTCTAAATGTAACATTACATCTTGAAGACTACGGAGTTATGATCCTGCCTGAAACAGCATCTGGACTTCCTATGCCAAAGCTGCTGCATATAGATATGAACATCCTGCCTGATCTAGGATTTTCATCCCTCACCATAGCATTAGTCATAATGTCAGAGACCATGCTTGCATCTAAGGCAAATGCAACTAGTGACGGATATGAGCTAAGTACCAACAGGGAGGTTATGGCTTATTCACTTGCAAATATTGTCTCAGCCATCTTCGGCTGTTGTCCAGTAAATGCCAGTGTATCCCGTACAAGCATAGTTCGTCAGTTCGGAGGACGTTCACAGATAATGAGTATATCTGCCTCGATATCTATGGCAGTTATCCTCATTTTCTGTACACAGTTTATCCCTCTCATGCCTGTTCCAATCTTAACTGGAATCATCGTTGCTGCTCTTCTATCAGCCTGCGAGTTCCATCTGGCAGCAAGACTTTTGAAGATGAGTAAGCGCGACTTCTGGATATTTGTATCCGCCGCTATCGGTGTTCTCTTCTTTGGAACCGTGTACGGAGTTATCATAGGCGTCATCCTATCCTTCATCGCAGTAATCAGTGAAGCAGTATCACCGCCTAGAACTCTGGTTGGTATAAGACCAGGACACGAAGGCTACTACTCGCTAAAAGCACACGAAGATGCAAGGCCACTTCCCGGAATAGTTATATATAGATTTGGGGGCAATCTGTTCTTTGCCAATATTGATACATTTGTATCTGACATTGAAGAAGCCATCGCGGAAGATACTCATACCGTAATCATCAATGCAAGCGGTATAAACAACGTAGATATTACCGCAACGGACCGTCTGATGGCTCTGACTAAGAGTCTTACCAAGCGTGATATTCGATTCTTCTTCGCTGAAAATGATGGAATTGTCAATAACGAACTAGAAAGATATGGAGCTGGTGAACTTCTCGAGAATGGTACTGTTCAGAAAGATATCGAAACCTGTATTGGAATACTCGAAGAATATGTCGACGACCCATATACCGAATAAGCAAAAAAGTGATATGTATCCGCCATAGATACATATCACTTTTCTTTATGAATTAATATATTTTCCAATAGCTTTAGTAATCAGAAATGCTAGCACAACACCTAACAGCGCACCAGAGCCATCAATAAATATATCTGATGGTTGTCCAGAACGTCCAGGGACAAGTGTCTGATGAAACTCATCGCTTATTGCATAAAGAGTTGCAAAACACCAAGGAATAAGAGTATTTCTTGCATCCAGTTTTTTCCTTCTTGATTGTTCCTCTAAATCATATGGAGAATCATACACAGCTCCGAATATAAGTATCGCCAGTGTCATATACTCTAGAAAATGAGCTGTCTTTCGAATAGGATGATCATACTTTTCAGCATATCTATTCTGAGCATCTTCCGTCCAGTTTTCAAAATCACTCTCCAACATATAACCGATGAACTTTCCTACTCTATGACTCTCCTGAGTAGAATCATCAGCATTTTTAGATGAGAATACAAAGATCACTATCATCATAGTTATAGCTAAGATCCAGAAAATCATCTTTCTGATATTATACTTCTTCTTTGAGGTTGATATATCTTCATTTGTTACATCTTCATTTATTACTTCTTCATTATCTATTAAATCTTTGCTGTCCTGCTGTTCCATTTGTATAAATATCCCTTTATCCTTCAACTTAATTACAGATAGAAATTATAATATATATCCAGTATAATTACAACGAATGTGTCGACAAAACAAAATGAAGCAAATGTGTCGACAGCTTTACTGAAGGGAATAATTATGAAGATTGATATACTATGTGTTGGAAAGATAAAAGAAAAGTTCTATAGAGATGCTCTCGATGAGTATAAGAAAAGGCTCAGCCGATACGCTACTCTTAATGTTATCGAGGTAGCTGATGAGAAAACACCTGATAACGCCAGCGAAACCGTCGAAGATCAGATAAAAGAAAAAGAAGCCTCAAGGCTTCTTAAATATATTCCAGACAGCACAGGTGCCGGAACTGATACATATGTTATAACTCTTGAAATAGACGGCAAAAATCTTACCAGTGAACAACTAGCTGACAAAATCAGCGGTTGGGGACTTGATGGATTCAGCCATCTTATCTTTATTATTGGCGGCTCACTTGGTTTACATAATTCAGTAATCAATAAGGCCGATTTTCACTTAAGTTTTTCAAAAATGACATTTCCACATCAGCTGATGCGAGTAATACTCCTGGAACAAATCTACCGTTCCTACCGCATCATCAACCACGAACCATACCACAAGTAAAAATGAGTCACTTTTACGTCCGACGTAAAGGTGACTCATTTTTACTATTCGCGTCCGTCCCAGCAATATGTACAGAGCTGGTCCTTGCTCATTCCTGTTGCTGCTATCATATCATCCAGACGATTGAACTTAAGTGAAGTAAAGTTCAGCTTCTGTCTAATCTTCTCAAGCATCAGGTGATATCTGTCTGAATCTGGATTTGCATAATCATCCAAAACTGTTCTTTCTACATCTTCGCCCTCTTCCTCAGCGATAACTCGTCTTGCGATAAGTTCCATCTCTGAGTTAGATCTAGAGAAGTTAATATACTTACAACCAAATAGAAGTGGTGGGCATGCAGGTCTGATATGAACCTCCTTAGCTCCACTCTCATAGAGGAACTCTGTTGTCTCGCGAAGCTGTGTTCCTCTAACGATTGAATCATCTATAAGAAGAAGTCTCTTTCCATCGATTAGTTCATGTACTGGTATAAGCTTCATTTTAGCAATCAGGTTTCTCTTATCCTGATGAGTTGGCATAAATGAACGAGGCCATGTTGGTGTATACTTTACAAATGGTCTTGAGAAAGGTACTCCTGACTCATTTGCATATCCAACTGCATGTGCTGTTCCAGAATCAGGTACACCTGCAGCTGCATCAATATCATCTCTTGTGTAGCCATCTCTTCTTGCAAGAGCAGCACCACATTTATATCTCATTTCCTCAACAGATAATCCCTCATATCTAGATGATGGATATCCATAATAAACCCAGAGGAATGTACATATTCTAAGCTTCTCTCCCGGCTTTTCCATAACGGTTACAGCCTCAGGAGTCATAACATCAATCTCTCCAGGACCCATTTCCTTGAAGTCCTTATATCCAAGATTCAGGTATGAGAAAGATTCAAATGCAGCGCAGAATCCTTCACCTTCCTTATATCCGATAGTTACAGGTGTACGTCCGTACTTATCTCTTGCAAGATATACAGCATCCTGAGTAAGTAGAAGGATTGTCATAGATCCATCGATTGAATCCTGAGCATACTTAATTCCTTCTATAAGGTTATCCTTCTGATTGATAAGCGCTGCTGTAAGTTCAGTCTTGTTAACTTCACCTGAGCTCATCATCTGGAAATGAAATCCACCTGTCTTAAATACTTCGGCGATCAGTTCATCTGAATTATTAATCTTACCTACACATGTGATAGCATATGTACCATGATGTGAACGAACAAGAAGTGGCTGAGGATCATAATCTGATATACAACCAATTCCGAGATTACCTTCCATCTCATGTACGTCCTTACCGAACTTACTTCTGAAAGGTGCATTCTCTATGTTGTGAATAGCTCTGTTAAAACCATTTCTACCATGAACTACAAGTCCTGCACGTCTAGTTCCAAGATGTGAATGATAATCTGTTCCATAGAATAGATCAAAAACCGAATCACTCTTTAATGCTGTTGCAAAAAATCCACCCATTTTAAATCTCCATTACTAATGCAAGTTTACTTATTTACCAGCTTCAACGATAGCATCAGCCAGCGCTTCTATGTTAGGGATATCACTATCCTTCATAGTACTCTTTATTGTTACTACTGGATCAAGAAGAGTAACATTCTTCCACCCCTCTATGATACCCTTAGCTGTTCTTGCAGCACTAGGAGCCCATGAACCATTTTCCATAATGAATACCTTACGGTTCTGATATGTCTTAACAGTCAGGTGATTCAGGAAATCATGCATTGGAAGGAAGATACCGCCATCATAACTTGATGAGCAGATAACCATACGGTCATATCTAAATGCATCTTCTACACACTCAGCCATATCCTCTCTACAAATATCAGATATAGCAACCTTCTCACCGCGAGCCTCAAGCATCTCTGCAAGCTTCTCTGCAGCCTTAGCTGTATTTCCATGAATTGAAGCATAAGCCACAAATACTCCATGAGTCTCTGGCTCATAACTGCTCCATGTATTATAGGTATCTATATAGTAGCTAAGCTCGTCACCAGGCATTGGAAGTACAGGTCCATGAAGTGGCAGAATCTTCTCGATATCAAGAGCTGCAGCCTTCTTCAGAAGTCCCTGAACAGGAACTCCATACTTACCAACTATACCAAAGTAGTAACGTCTTGCTTCACAAGCCCAGCCTTCTGGATCATCATAGTCCAGCGCGCCAAACTTGCCAAATGCATCTGCTGAGAAGAACACTTTCTCACTCTTCTCATATGTCATCATAACTTCTGGCCAGTGAATCATAGCAGCCAGAATAAATGTAAGTTCATGTGTACCAAGAGATAAAGTATCGCCCTCAGTCACAACTACTTTTCTATCCTCTATATCAAGTCCATCAAAGAACTGACCAAGCATGGTAAAAGTCTTTGCATTTCCAACTATCTTTGCATTTGGAAATGAATCTATAGCAACCTTGAAGCTACCAGCATGGTCAGGCTCTATATGCTGAACCACGATATAATCAAGGTCTCTACCATCGAGTGCAGTCTTAACATTTGAAACCCACTCATCTGCAAAGTTTGCATCAACTGTATCCATAACAGCTGTTTTCTCATCTATAATAACGTATGAATTATATGCCATTCCATCAGGTACAATATACTGTCCCTCAAACAGATCAAGCTCATGATCATCAACGCCAACATACTTGATTGCGTCTGAAATATTTGTAACCATATTGCTGTCCTCCCAAACGAATTTTCGTACCCCATAACTCTACTATAAAAGGGGTATATGGTGCAACTTAAAATTTCTTGTAAATTTTAACGAAAAAACTTTCCACAAATACATTAATTTATATTTGAAATGATTTATGTAAACTACTCAATTCCGATGACCTCATAATCCTTATCGGTCACTGCTTTGGTAAGAATATCATCAGATACTTCCTTCTCAAGCTCAACCTCTGCAATGCCCTTCTCGTGACTAGCGACTGCACTAGATACACCGTCAATTGCTTCTAGAGCCTTCTTCACTGTAGCCTCACAATGAGCACACATCATTCCTTCAATCTTAATAACTTTCTTCATCGTACTAGAATCTCCTCCTTTATTATCTTTATTATTTTCTTTATTATTTTCTTTTATACTTTCTTGTTTATCATTCTGATTCCTTATATCCACTATTACTTTATCTAATACTTCGCTAAGTATCTTCTCATCCACTCTATGCCTGTCGCTATCTCTGGATGAATCATATAAATGAACCAGATTAAGTCTAAGTGCATTAAGACAAACAAATACACTAGAAAGCGCCATAGCTGCTGCACCATACATAGGCTTCATGGCTATACCATATACTCCCATAGCTAGTGGAATACATAGAGCATTATAGAAAAATGCCCAGAACAGATTCTGATGTATATTCGTAATAGTACTACGACTCATCCTTATAGCCGCCACAGTATCTCTTATACTACTTTTCATTAGGACTATATCAGCGGCATCAAGCGCTACGTCTGTTCCTG
>CACWGK010000080.1 GCA_902760415.1 uncultured Lachnospiraceae bacterium | reverse complement strand
TCATCATTCATCTCTCTATATGTTGTCTCATCATATAATCGCTGAATGATTCTATTTCTGGTAACTTCTGAGAGATCATGTTCTACATGTATCAAATCTTCTATATAGCTGAACCCAGATTTTTGAACACTTTCAAGTACATCAGAATGTTCTGTTGGTACTTTTACGACAATATAATCTGCATCAAGCTCAGCTAACTTCTTCTCAATATCCGAAGCAGAATCTTCTGTCTCTATTACCACTTCATATGAAGATACACCAAGATTTCTCTTTTCCCAGATAGCATCAATTATCTTCATTTCCCTTGATTTCCTTTATAACATATTGTGGTGAATTATTAATACATATGTATATTCTTCCTACGTATTCTCCTATCAGCCCAAGCATAATCATTATAATTCCACTAACGATTAGCAAAACAGATATAATAGAACTCCATCCAGCCTCCATATTTGGAGTAATGAAGATTTTTCTTATAATCGTTATTATAGCATATATGAATCCAACAACTGCAAAAAAGAATCCAACATATGAACCAAGTCTAAGTGGTTTTACAGAAAAAGCGGTAAAACCGTTAAGCCAAAGGTTAATAAGTCCTTTAAATGAGTAACCAGATGCTCCTTCCATTCGATCTCTATGCTGAACAAAGACGAATCCCATATTACGAGTAACTCTTAAGTGTAAGCCACCCATATATGGATATGGATTCTTGTAATTGATCATCTCATCAATAACGAACTTTCTTGCTATATAATAACTACTGCCCTGATTCTTGTCTCCTTTTATATCAAACATATAGTCCGACATAGCTTTAGCAAACTTTGAACCAAGTCGTCTGATAATATTCTGATGAACCTCTCCATAAGAAGCATACACGAGGTCATACCCCTCTTCCAGCTTGTCCACAAGCTTATACACTTCATCAGCAGGTGTCTGTCCATCATCATCAAGAGATACTACGTAATCTCCTGTGCAGTAATGATATCCAGCAAGAAGAGCTGAATGCTGTCCAAAGTTCTTCGAAAAATTAATGCCAATTATATTATCATTCTCATCAGCAAGCTTCGAGATGACATTCCATACGCCATCAGGAGAACAGTCATTCACAAGAATAATCTCGTAATCAAAACCTTCTCTTGTAACCACTGTCTTCTTAATCTCATCGACAACTTTTGTAATTGTATTTTCCGATCTGTAACAAGGTATTACAAATGATAGTTTCTTCTTTTCCATAAGAGTCCTTCTATATAGGTTTTCCACTACTCTCTTCTAGTGGTTCTATAATCATTTCATTAAAGAATGTTTCTCTATCTATAAATGGAGACTGATCCTCTATTGGTCTAAATCCAACCTTTCTCTTTCCGTACATAACAAGCGCATTATGAAGGTCGAACTGATCTGGATCGGTCATTATCTCTAATACATAAGGGCCATCTGCACTATACATATCCTTAATAGCAGTTGAAAGTTCATCAACGTTCGAAGCCTTCGAATAATTTATTCCAAATGCCCCAGAAACCTTTCCAAAGTCAGGAAAATCAAGTCCGTTACTAGAATCTGTACCTATCGACTTTCCTCTAAAATGAGCCTTTTGCCCGTGCCTAACACCTGAATATCCATTATTATTTATAATTACAATCTTGATATTAAACTGATTTCGCACTATAGTCTGAAGTTCCTGAAGATTCATCATAAGTGAACCATCACCTTCAAATGCAATTACAGGCTTATCCGTTGCCGAAGCAGCTCCACACGCTCCAGGAATAGAGAATCCCATTTCTCCCTGAGCAAATGAGTGAACCAGCCCATCGCCTTCTTTAAAGACTGAACACGCTGTAGCTGCAGCACCAGTAAATCCAGCATCTGATACTACCACAGATCCAACAGGCATACTCTCAGTAACTTTTCTCATGGCATACTTGGCATCAAGCATTTCGTTACTAGTATATGCTGTAGAATAATCATCGAAGATTTCCTTCCAATGATTACACTTATCTATCCATTCATTATGAGTTTGAACATCATCTAAATCACCAAGTTTTTCCAAGTTATCATTTAGACTCAGTAAAAACTTCTTTGCATCCGATACAACTAGCTTATCAATTTTAACACCTGGCTTCTGATGTTCTGTCTCATCTATATCCACAACAATCTTCAGAGCTTCTCTTGCAAATGTATCTGCATTTCCACCTATCGTATCCTTACAGAGTCTAGATCCAATAGTGATTAGTAAATCCGAGTTCTGAACCGCAAAGTTAGCATATCTTTGTCCACCAGCCGCTCCATTTAATACTCCCATATTAAAAGGTGCATCGTAAGGCATCATATCATAAGTTCTTCTCGAAAATGTAACTGGTATATGAGTCAGCTCCACAAGATGCTTCATTTCTGCGATAGCATCTGCACTTCTTACGCCATAACCTATATGAAGAATCGGTCTTTCTGCCTTCTTTATAGCGTCTATAACATACTCTATGTCGCCTGCGCTAACGCTAGACTCAACCTCTAACTTCTCTGGAGTAAATCTCTCCAGCTTATCCTCATCAACCATGGCATTTTGTACATTTAACGGAACATCCAGCCATACAGGTCCCTTGCGACCTTCTCTCGCCATATAGATAGCCTTATCTATATGAAATGCTATCTCACTCGCATCAGGTACTGTAACTGCATACTTAGTTATAGGAGTTACTATCCTCTCAGTATCAGCCTCCTGAATACCTATCTGTCTGTACGGATATCCAACACCCTTTATGGTATTCTCGTAATTCTGCTGTCCCGATATAACGATCATTGGTATACTATCCTGCCACGCATGAAGAACACCAGTTAATGTATTAGTTCCCGCACAACCTGTTGTAACAAGACATGCACCAAAGTTATTAGTATATTCAGAATAAGAAAGTGCCGCCATAGCAGCCGCCTGCTCATGATGCATTGCAACAGGATTAATCTGCTCGCTTCTTCGAAGAGCATCACATAAGTAGACACACTGACCACCTGATACATAAAACAGCTGATCAACGCCCTCCTCTGCTATTCTTTTCATTATATAATCTGCTACTCTAATCAAATATCAAATCCACCTTAATATCTTATAATAATTTAATTTCCTCTTTTACCCTGGTGATCATAAAATCAGATTCTATTATCTAAGTCCCCCATCAGCTCTTATAACCTGAGCTGTAATAAATGAAGACATATCTGAAGCGAGGAAAGCAACCGTATCTGCAATCTCTCTAGGTTCGCCCTTACGCTTCATTATATTCATAGATAGAGCAATCTTCTCATCTTCTTCACTCATACTGTTACCCATATCCGTCGCCGTAAGACCTGGCGCAACAGCATTTACTCTTACGTTATATGGACCATATTCAACCGCAAGTCGCTTCACTTCACCTATGATAGCAGCTTTGCTTGCTGAATATTCAATATTTGCGCCACCATCGAAAGCCGCTGATGAAGACACAAAAACAATGCTTCCACTCTTATTACGCATCATATTACGTGCAAGTAACTGTGTGAGAAGCATTGGTCCAAAAAGATTCACCTCAAATGCACTCCTGATGGTTTCCATCTTGGTCATAGCAAATGAATTAAGAGGATTACTCATACCTGCGTTATTAACAAGTATATCAATACTCTTCTTCTCTCCATTCGCATCTTTATAACCTGTTATGGACTTAGCACCACTTCGAACCTCGTCCTCATTTGAGAGATCCATATATATAGGAATGATATCTACCTTATACTCTGACATAAGCTCATTAATATATAAAGTAAACTCTTCCTGTTCTTTTCTAACAACCGCAAATACATCCGCTCCGTTCTTCGCGAAGTTTTCAAGTATCGCCTTACCTATACCCCTGTTGCAGCCTGTGACAACTGCAGTCTTACCTTCTAGTAACATTTATTTGCCCTTCTTATATACTGCTTCCCATCCACCTACATATGGCCACAGATGACATATAAACCACGGCGCTTTTAATACATAACTAGCAAGCGCAATAAAGAAATGTGAACCAAATGATTTTTCTACTATAGATGGTCTCGAACTAATTATACTTATATTTCCATTATATCCTACGTGTTGTGGTAGTTTAGACCACCACTTACCGCCCAAATCCCAAATATGAGCAGGATATAAGGTATCATACTCTACTCCAAACCTCTGAAGATCTCTTCTAAGTGGATAAATATAAGGTGTTCTGAAATATATAATTCCACCTGGTTTAAGCAAATCAAATAACTGATTCAGATCTTCTTTAGGGGAAGGAATATGCTCTATTACGCCACTGGCAATAATAATATCATAGCCACCATTGGCATTTCGCTGTTCATTTCCGGATATCCCACCTATTTCCATAACCTCATTGGAGAAAAGTGAATCCGAATGATACATAGACACTTTTCTGTTTTTCGTATTATACAGTTCGTTTGTATAATCCACTACCATAATGTCTGAATGAGAATATCTATATTTTCTATATAGTTCTCGTGCTACGGCGTATGCGAGCTCCCCATCACCGCCACCAAAATCAAGAATTCTAAAATCATTATCTTTATTAGTTTTAAACTTTTTTAATAAATGCTTAGCAAATCTTTTTGAACCATAAAATGTAATATTCCCACCTGATTCTTTAGATTCATCATCCTTATAATACTGTGCGTCTGAATTATACAAGTTATCAATAGCTTCTTGATTGAGAATCTTATCATAGGTAACTGCGCCACAATTATCACATTTCACAAAATGTATTTGGGGAGATTTCGAATAAACAATTAGTTTTTTAAAATCCTTAGCTCCACATATCCCACAAGTCTCAACATCAACAAGATTTTCTTCTTTAACATCACTTGCTTTTATATTATTATGATCACTTATAAACATAAACCACCCTCGACATATTCTCTATCATTCTATATCCGTCCCAAGTGAACTCAAGTCCCATCGTATCACCGATATCAACTACACGGTCGATGCCACGTACGCCAGAACAAGCCACAAAGTCAACCACATCATTCTTATCTATTCCAAGAACGGCTATGGTCTGACAATTTTTACCCATAATAGGTATTATACCATCTAATGAGTTAGCTGTGAACTCAAAGAAGTAACCGCCACCCATCTTATAGTCCATTATATCTTCAGATAACTCATCCAGGTGAATAACAAACATCTTGTTGCCATGCTTCTCAAGGCGAACTCCATCTTTCTTCATAGAAAGCTCGGTAAACATAGATTGCTTATCTATTGCTTGGATTGGCTGCATCTCATATCTTTCTTCAACCTCTTTAGAAAGAGTATCCCAGAAAGTTTTCTGAACTTTGAGAAGAGTTTCATCCTTTCCAGAATCCTTCGCTAGATTCTCATCAACCAGCCACACTACTATTCTCGGTGAGCTACATGCATTCTGATCCGAATAATACGTATCCGTATAGAACTTCTTCGCTATCTCTACCGCATTATCAGCGCCCTTCTCTGTATCCGATATTAGTGCGTGAAACTTCTTAGCATCTATTACTGCCACGGAATGTCTATCTGCAAAGCACATCTCTATCGCTCTAGGAGGGATTGGATATCTTCTAATCTGTTCGATAGTCCTGTCTCCGCCCCAGATGATACGTACATCACATATCGAAGAGAGAAATGCCGTAATCTCATCTGAATGTTCATATCGAATTATACAGATGTATTGTTTCATCTGTGTGAACTCATCTCGACTTAGCAATCTATTAATAGCCGAACAGATTATGTCAACCTCCTCGAACTGTTTTTCCGATACACGTATCACAGTAACATTTCCAGCAAGAAGTGATGATGTCATCGATACAGCGAAGTTAACAGGTACATTTGAAGGAGCTATATGAAATGCAACTCCACGACCCATTCTAAAAGTATCTTCCCTTACCGTGTCGGACTTCGTCTGTTCTAGCGAAGCCTTACGAATCCAGTACGCATAGGACATTACGTCCATATGATTTCTGATACCTGGAATAGCCAGAAGCTCCTTCGACAGCGCTGACAGAAATCCTTCGACTAACTCAGAAAAGATAGGAAGTGAAGGCGTCTTGGGCGCATTTTGAAGAACCGACTCATCTCCAACCAGATATTTAATTTTGTCTTTTAACTCAATGTTCATATATCTTTTTATACTTATTAATCAAAATCGAAATTACAGGCTTCTTTGAAGCTTATCAGCGTAAGTATCACTACATCCTCTCAGTTCAGCGCTCTTCAGCCTTCCAAGAATCTGAATATACTTACCCTTTCTTCCACAAGGACAGTCATCCTCGCCTAAGATAATTCCTTCATCCTCTGTAAGTAGCGAATGTCCAGGATAACTATGCGGGAGAACCGACACAGTCTGAATAATCCCCTTCTCTCCAATCTCCTTTACAGAGAAATCATTTGCATCTCTTATAAATACATCCGAATAGTTGCTTGCATGAAGATGACCGCACTCACACTCAGCATATATGCAACCAGTCTGCTCAACCATTGCATAATGATCTAGAAAATGAGTTATTCCAAGTACATCTGTCATACGCTTCTTGAACTCGTCCTGAGAGATACTCTCCGAAACAAGTTTCTTCCAGCCACCACCAGTCATGAGAAATGCTTCCGACAGATCATAGCTAGATATATCAAACTCATCATCTTTACTTTCAGTACTCTTCTTGTCATCCTGTAAACCTTGGACTACTTGATACAGATGTTGCCACACTATAAATGTGAATCCAAAGATTATAAATCTCTGACCACTGTACCTCTCAAGGAATCCCTTCAACGCATCGATATTAAGGCTCATATCGTCATTTAGGGCATAAACTATATCCCTAGCAACAATCTGAAGTCCCATGATAGCCGCTCCACGCGCAGTAAACTGCTGACGATTTCGAACAGTTTCCTTCGAATCGATTACGAGCATCGGAAGACGCTTCTTTCCCCAGTAATCACTAAGAATCTTAACAAGCACCTTCTGCTGAATCATCGCAGTTTCTTTATCAACAAATATCTTCGAAACCCGCTGCCCCGTCGTACCCGATGAAGTCATTGTCTTAAAGACTTCTTCCCTAGGAAAACTAAGTAAGTCAACATCCTTAAAAGCTCTAACAGGGAAAAATGGAATATCCGCAGGAGTTTTAACTAAGGACTCATCATATCCGATTGCCTTAAGAAACCTGGCATATTCTGGACATTTCTCCTGATGGTGTCTCGTGAGTTCAACCAGCTCCGACGTTAACTTCTTAGACTTTTCTTCTTTATTAAGTTCATATGGTTCTAATTCATAAAAATCTTCAATCATATCTCTTTGCGTAATCTTTCCGCTATCTTCTCCACCGAAAGGCCAGCCTCATCAAGAACAAAGTCCTGAGTACCAGCCGGGTAGAACGAATCTTCGAATCCTATAAATACTTGTCTTGGAGCATTCGCCTTAGTCGCCTTATACTCAGCCACGGCACTTCCCATGCCGCCTAAGATATTATGCTCCTCGATAGTTACTACGAGATCACTATCTTCAAATATTTTATCTAGCCCTTCTTTATCAATTGGCTTTATAGTGTGCATGTTGTAAACATCAAACTGTACGTTTCCGGTCTCATTTCTGATTATAATATCATTCTCGTTTTCACTCGTTATCTTCTCCACAGCTTCAAGTACCCTCGAAACCATAAGACCAGTAGCGATAATAGACACCTTTTTCACTGGGCGCTTTGATTCATCCAAAGCCTGTGAACCCAAGAATGTCAGCTTTCCAGGAATAAAATCATAATCTTCCTTATAAACTATCGGACAGTTAAGTCCACCACTAAGGCGGATATACATAGGCCCTTCCGTCTTGGCAGCATACTCAATTATCTTGATAGCTTCCAAGCTATCTGCAGGAGAAAAGACCTGCATATTCGGCAGAACCCTGGTAAATGCTATATCCTCAGTAGCCCAGTGCGATACGCCAGACTTAGCAGCCACAACACCTGCAGAAGAGCCTATAATCTTCACATTACAACCAAGATATGACAAATGCTGTCTCACGAACTCCAGCGATCTAACTGCGATAAATGAAGCGTATGTCGTCGCAAACACACTAAATCCACTCATCGCAAGACCAGCCGAGATTCCGATCATATTCTGCTCGGCAATTCCAACATTTAGGAACTTCTCAGGATACTTCTGTATAAATCTATCCATTCCCGAAAGAAGCGATAGGTCTGCAGTAACAAGCTTCAGATTATCCACCGACTCGCCAAGCTCTGGGAATGCCGCTCCAAAGATGGCACCACGCTGTCCAAGCATCGACCATTTTCTAATATTTGCGGAGGTCACATTCATTCTGCCACCTCCTCTCCCAGAATCTCAGCTCTGGCGATATTATATTCCTTCTCAGAGAGTCTATGATGATGCCATTCAGGGCGCCCTTCCATAAATGAAACTCCCATTCCTTTTATCGTATCAACTATCACTACCTGAGGCTTACCCTCAGCTTCTTGTGTTAGACTCCAATCATCCTTCTGCATATCATTCTTAATATATCGTTCATCAAATGCTCTAAGGACATCTCCAACTTCTCGTCCGTTACATTCAGACACGTACCAACCGAAACTCTTCATCTTATCTGAAAGATCACCCAGTGCCATAACATCTTCAGTATTACCATCATACGAAAGATGATTTCTATCTATAATAGCTATAAGATTATCCAACTTGAAATGAGCCGCAGACATGAAAGCCTCCCAAATAGAGCCCTCATTTAGCTCTGCATCACCAAGCAGAACATAAAACTTACGCCTATTCTCCCAACTTGTAGATTCGCGCTTACCCTCATCTGTATTAACTTTACTCTCAAGTTCTTTCTCTGCCAGTGCCATTCCAATCGCAACTGGGAGCGCCATTCCGAGGCTTCCTCCTGAATACTCAAGCCCAATCTCAGGTCTTCGAGGATATCCTGCGAGTCTTCCTCCATTTTTCTGGAACTCAAGACACTCTTCTCTCGAAATGATTCCCGCCTCTGCAAGTGCAGGAATATGTGCGAGTACGCAATGATTCTTACTAGGAATGAAGATATCTCTATTCTCACAAAGTTCCAAATGGTTATTCTCAGATTTCGCCTTCTCAGCTTTATCAGAATCCGTCAAATGCAAAACTTCCCCGTAAAGCACCGCAAGTATCTCCATACAAGAAAAACTGCCCCCCAGATGAGAGCCGCCATTTCCAGTAGAAAGCGCCATATCAAGACCAAGAAGACGCATCCTCTTGGTCATCTCGGTAAGTCTCTTTATATTTTCAGTCGACATATCATACATATCTATAGTTCCTTAAATCAAGCGTCCACCATCAGCATTTATGATGCTTCCTGTGATAAATGAAGACGCATCCGTAGACAGAAAGTAAACCACTTCAGCAATCTCTTCTGGAGTTCCTTTACGCTTCATACTAATAGCGTCCAGAATCTTCTGCTGTTCAGCGTCCGCCTTATAGTCGCCCATTTCTGTATCTACAAGCCCAGGTGCAACTGCATTTACCCTTATGTTGTAAGGCGCTAGTTCCTTGGAAATGCAACGAGTTGCCCACATAAATGCAGCCTTACTTGATCCGTATGCAAGATAACCTTCTCTTGCTTCTATACCACCAACAGAGCCGATATTAACAATCGAACCCTTCTTCTGTCTCATCATTACCTTTGAGATTTTCTGAATAAGAGACATTTGTCCGATAAAATTGACTTCCATCACATCACGAAGCGTGTCCATCGAAGTCATCTGCATAAGACCACCACTTGGGATCCCAGCATTATTGACCAGAATATCTATCGGTAGCTTATTACCATCCTCATCTCGCTCTGAGGTAATAGCTTTAACAGCAGCCTTAATCGAGTCTTCACTTCGAAGTTCTAATTCTATAGGTGTTATCTTTCCCAGTTTACTACTAGCTACGCTTTCTGAACTGAGACTTTGGAAATCCGAAACCTCCGACTCTAAGCTCTTCATATCTTCCACGAAGGAATCATCCATTCGACTAGTAGTTGCCCAGACATTTATTCCATTTTCTATAAACTTCTTTACTACGGCTCGTCCTATACCCCTGCGAGCACCTGTAACAATTGCGTTCATGTAATCCCTCATTTAATCTAATGACATATCATTCATACATCACTAATTAATACCTAGTTTAATAGTCCTGTCCATAGAACTGCTTCAGCTTGCTGATTATATACCCCTGTGTGCTCTCATCCAGATCAAAGTACAGCGGAAGTCTCACAAGTCTCTCACTCTCCTTGGTTGTGTACTTATCTTCACCTCTGAACTCTCCGAACTTCTTTCCTGCAGGTGATATATGAAGTGGAATATAGTGGAACACTGCTAGGATATCATTATCCTTCATATAGTTGATAAGTCTAGTACGCTCATCAAGATTTCTTGTCTTTACGTAGAATATATGAGCATTATGCTTACAAGTCTCAGGAATAATCGGAAGCTCTACGATTCCCATATCCTGAAGGGGCTTTAGCTCCTCGTAATATCTATTCCATATTGCCATACGCTTATCAAATATTTCATCAGCTATTTCAAGCTGGGCCCACAGATAAGCAGCTAAAATATCACTAGGAAGATATGAAGATCCCATATCCATCCAGGTATACTTATCTATCTCACCACGATAAAACTTGCTACGATTCGTTCCCTTCTCTCGAAGGATTTCCGCATGCTCTATCATTTGTCTAAGTTCTACTGATGCTTCTGGAGCTTCACTGTCGCCACCAAGAGTTGGAGCATTGTTAAGCAGTATAGCTCCGCCCTCTCCCATAGAGTAATTCTTCGTCTCATGGAAGCTGTAGCAACCAATATCGCCAATGGAACCAAGTCCTCGTCCCTTATATTCAGCCATAACACCCTGAGCAGCATCCTCAACTACCGCAATATTATGGCGATGCGCTATTTCCATAATTGTGTCCATCTCACAAGCAACG
>CACWGK010000079.1 GCA_902760415.1 uncultured Lachnospiraceae bacterium | reverse complement strand
TTCACTATGCTTAAAATAATATCATAAAATATCACTTTATTCTTTGTCAATTTTTTAATTAGTGATATACTATCTTTTAAATCATATATTTGGAGAGGATTATGCCACCTATTACAAATGACTGGGCCGAGGCCCTTAAAGAAGAGTACAAGAAGGACTATTATAAGAAGCTTTTCGACTTTGTTGGAAAGGCTTACGCCAGCGGAACCGTGTATCCACCTGGCGACGATATATTCAATGCATTTCACCTAACACCGCTTAGTAAAGTGAAGGTAGTCATCATCGGGCAGGACCCTTATCACGAGCCAGGACAGGCGCATGGGCTATCCTTCTCCGTGAAGCCTGGCGTCGAGATACCGCCGTCGCTCGTAAATATCTATAAAGAACTCGAAAGCGACTGCGGTTGCTATATTCCTAACAATGGGTACTTGGTCAAATGGGCCGAACAAGGTGTACTGCTTCTAAATGCTGTCTTAACGGTTCAGGCTCATAGAGCGGCGTCTCATCAGGGAAAAGGCTGGGAGGAATTCACCGATGCCGCAATCCGCGCTCTTAACCAAGTAGATAGGCCAATCGTTTTCTTGTTATGGGGAAGTTTCGCCAGAAGCAAAAAACAGATGCTGAATAATCCTCAGCATCTGATTCTTGAAGCTCCTCATCCATCACCACTCTCCGCATATCGAGGATTCTTCGGATGTAAGCATTTTAGTAAAGCCAATCAGTTCCTTACAGAACACGGTGCAGACCCAATCGACTGGCAAATCGAAAATATCTAAAAATGAGTCACCTTTTACGTCGGACGTACAAGGTGACTCATTTTTTACATGGCTGCGACTTCGTCGAACTCTTTTGTTATTTCTTCTTCTGGCGCTGGTGTTATAAGTGATACTACAACGATGAAGATAAGTGCTACCAGAAATGCCGGAGCAAGTTCGTAGAGGTCCCAAGCTCCTCCCATAGGGCGAACTCCATACTTCCAAATGAATACTGTGACTCCTCCAGCTATCATTCCTGCGATGCAACCATATTTGTTGGTTCTCTTCCAGAAGAGTGACATCAGCATAGCTGGTCCAAATACCGCACCGAATCCTGCCCACGCGAAGGATACGATATTGAAGACTGAACTTGAAGGATCCCACGCGATGATAACTCCAAGTACTCCAACTATTACAAGTGTTATACGAGCTGTCAGCATAGCTGCCGTCTCGCTAAGTTTTATCTTAAATACGTCCTGAATGATATTTTCGGAAACAGCTGATGAAGCAGCTATAAGCTGTGAATCTGCTGTCGACATAGTTGATGCAAGTATTCCTGCGATTATAAGTCCGGCTATAAGAGCATAGCCAAATCCATTTTGGGATATATGGTCAGCCAAAACTACTATAAGTTTCTCTGACTCAGACGTAGCTGTAAGATCTGTCTCATCCAATAGGAGCTTCAGTGCTCCGTTCTCTGTCATAGCACGTCCAACTACTCCAAGAAATGTTGCTACTCCAAGTGATATAACAACCCATACTGACGCTACTCTACGAGATAATTTTAACTTCTTAGGATCCTCAATAGCCATGAATCTCAGCAAGATATGTGGCATACCAAAGTATCCGAGTCCCCAGCAGAACATTGTAATCTTGCTGAAAAGGCCATATGGAGCAGCCTCATTTATATACTGCGTCACATTATCTGACGATGCATTTAAATGAGTCGCATTCATATCAAGATAGCCCTTAAGTGCATTTGCATTATCTATCACTGCACCCATACCACCTGCATTATGAATTCCGTACAGAAGTACAATCACCAAAGCGCAGCTCATGACTATTGACTGAATGAAGTCTGTTGTGGACGCCGCAAGGAATCCACCAGTTGTTGTATATCCTACTATGATGATTGCAGAAACTACCATGGCAAGCTGATAATTAACTCCAAATAGCTGTGCAAACAGCTTTCCACAAGCTGAAAATCCCGAAGCTGTGTATGGAACAAAGAATACGATAATAGCCAGCGCACCTATAAGAAGTGTAATATTCTTCTTATCTCTGAATCTTCTCTTGAAATATTCCGGAAGCGTGATAGCGTCTATCTTTGCTGTATAATTTCTAAGTCTCTTTGCTGTAAAGAGCCAGTTAAGATAGGTTCCAACTGCGAGTCCTATAGCGGTCCATCCAGCATCTGCTATACCCGAAAAGTAAGCAAGTCCAGGAACACCCATCAGTAGATAAGAACTCATATCTGATGCTTCTGCACTCATTGCAGTTACAAATGGGCCTAGCTTCCTTCCACCTAAGTAGAAGTCACCAACATCCTTCGTCTTACGCGACGCAAGAAAACCTACTATAAGCATTCCTACAAGATAGATAACAATAGAAACAATAATTCCGATCTGAGCGGTGGTCATATTAGTTCCCTCCTACATATAATCTCCATACCTTTATAATGCGCATGTTTAGGTCACAAACCCAAGGTTCAGTCTAACATAAAAAATGCAGCGGAACAAGTCCACTGCATTTCCTAAAAAAAGCTATTCAGGCATAGTAATTGTTATCTCATCTGATGTTATAGTAAATGTATTATTTCCATCCTGATATGTGATAGTACATCTATATGTGATCACTGGATTTTTTCCTTCAAGGTGTAATGTATCTTTATTGCAATCTGCAACCTGACTTGGAATCCATCCCTTATCATCATGCTTGTTATATTCCCAGCTATATGTAAATCTTGAATCCTTTACATTTGAGCTGATAGTATATGCCTGACCTCTTGCAACTGTATCACCTACTGATGATGTAAGTCCTGGTGTTGCAAGATATATAGGTATTTCATTTGTTTCAACAGATCCAGCCTCATTTGATATTACACACCTGTAATATACAACTGGTCTTTTACCTTCAAGAGTAATAGTTGCTGTATCATTTCCAGGACATTTACTTGTTGCCCAACCTAAATCATCTGTACGCCACATCCACTGATAAGTCAGATTAGACCCTGTAGCATTTACAGTAATACTATAATTCTGTCCAATATCAACTGTATTATTGCTAACAGATGGAACAGCTGACTCAATCACCGGAACATCACTTGTAGACATTTCCTTTTCTCCGACAGTTACAACTGCCATGCCACCATGATAGGTTGTGTCCGTTTCTTTAACCCTGACAATGTAAGTGCCTGCCTCCAGTCCAGTAATCTCCGTACCACTGCAGTCTGTGTAAGGACCTTCCTGATTATCCTTCGCATATTCCATATCACTTGTTACATTCAGGATTTTACCGTTCTTCAATCCCTTTGTACAATCAACTGCCACAAGATTCTGAGGTACGTCAGGACCATACGCTTTCTTTACCACCTCTGTCTTGGAACTGCTGACTTTACCATTTTTCTTCCCATCTTTATCCGTAACCACGCAGCTGATCTGCTGCCCGATATCCTCTTTCTGCAAAGTATACTCTGTTGAATTTGCACCACTGATTGCGGTATTCCCTCTCATCCACTGATATTTTGGATTAGAGATATTCACTCCGGATGCATCTGCAGTCAGTTTATACAGACATCTTGCCGTGCCTGAAATCTTTACCGTACCTGTGAGCGATTCCGGTGTTACGTTACCGTCTCCGTTCGACCCTATCGTTACTGTTGCTGCCTGGCTAGCGAGGGCTGCACCGGTTTCTTTATATCTAACGCGATATTCACCGGCCGCAAGTCCGGTAACAGATGATCCGGTACAGGACTTCCATGTAGTAAATTTATCTGTCTTAGATGCATATTCCATAGCTGTTGTCACATTGCCAATGCTTCCGTTTTTCTGGCTTCCAGTTGCAGGCGTCGTCGTAAGATTCTTAGGTGCAGCTACAGAAGATTTTTTCTTGATAACATCCGAAGTGGTAAACGTCAGCACGCCTTTTCGCACTCCAACGCTATTATATGCCTCAACGGTAATCTTGTGTCCTATATCTTCCTCCGTAAGTTTATACTCCCTCACTGTATTACTTCTTTTATTTCCGGTTCCTTCTTCATAAAAATACTCTACTCTTTGTCCATCCCTGTACCAACGATATGAAAAAGAAGTTCGTCCAGTATCACCACCGCTGGCTGTTTTATTGGCATTCGATTTAGGTATACTCGCATAAAGCTTATATCCGCATTCTAGCGGTTCATCACCAAAGCCAATAATCGGTCCAGTGATGGTTTCCCGGTTGTCAGGATCCCCCGGATGATACACGGTCCTGGAAAAATTCTTATCATTTCCAAATGCCTTTTTCAGAACTTCATCAGATGGTTCACCGGACGGCTGTTTACCATGCTGCAAGGTATACAGAAAATACAAAAGACTCCAGTCAAAACCGCCCTGAGCCTTGTGTTCACCGACCTTCCATGTAACATGAGTGAATCCTGCAGCTCTGCCGTATTCCGTCATATGCACATTTGCTACATCATCATAGATGATATCCGAACTGCCGCGGCCGGAAAAGATCATAAAAAGATGATCCGGATCTGTTGTCAACTGATAGTTTTTGGTATCCTCATCCATCAGAATCCAGTTTTGCGGATTTCCATCGCTTCCCGGATAGAGTGCCTGAATTCCGGGACTTATAATTCCCAGATAAGAAAAACTGTCCTTATACTTCATTCCGGCATAAGCCGTCATTGCTCCGCCAAGCGAATATCCACAGAGTGCAGGTTTCTTGGTCGTATCAATTGTTGCATACTCCAGCATATTCTGAAATGTTCCATCCTTGATCTTCTGAAGCAGCCCCGGCGTCTTTTGCTGAACATAAGTATCGTTTCCGATATAGGTTGCCTCCTGGACACATGGTGTTATAACAATCATCGGCTCAAGTAACCCCTTATTTACCCAGTCGGTTATATTTGTTTGAATATATTCCCTCACATAATTATAGGAACTCTGCCCATGGTGTATAATCACAACCGGATAGGTACCTGGCTTATCAGGCTCCATAATATAACCATAGTCAGTGTTCTTCGTAGTGACATATTGATGTGCGATATACGTAATGGAACCCGCCGCATATACTTTTTTCGGACCAATCCCATTTGAAAAAGAGGTAAATAACATGATCACCGTAAAAATAACAGCTACCCACTGCTTTATTACTTTTTTCATAATAAACTCCTTTATAATACTTCAATCTAAATACAATTAATAAACTAATACTTTATAATATCCATATTGATATTTGGTTGATACGGCGGAGTTTCAGAAAACTCAATTCTGAACTCTTCAATATACGCCCCGACATTTAATTCATACTTTTTATTTTCACTGGACTTTAGCTGAATAGACTCCCCCACAACTTTTCCAGTTGTACTATCATAGATTGTCATAGTTCCTGCATAATTATTTGCCGGAATAGTAATTTCAATCTTTTCCACATATCCATATGGCTTGGTCTTAAATAACTTCGGTAAAACATTTCCATCTTTATCCTTTTCTGCATTAGCACGTAAAAGCTTTACCGGTTGTCTGCACAGATTTAACCCAACAGTGCTATGCCAATAAGGCGCTCTGTTATCATTTGGATTATCCTGCTTATTGTTTCTTATATAGAAATCGTATGTATTATCAACAGAAACACGAATGTTATTAGTACCAAAATCCGAAGCATTTATATATTTATATTTCTCATTCGTATTAGCTGTTGATGTTGTAGCGAGTGTATTTACATTTACATCTGAACAATTTATAAATCTCAGTCTTGGATTAATATATCTGTTAATATTTCCTACATTTCTTGAAACCTGGATTTTGCTGCAGTCATAACAATTATCAAACAGTATTTCTGCAGCACCATCAATTTCGAGATAATGCGGTGAATTATTTGAGCCCGTACCCATCTTGCAGGATCTAAATACTACATTAGGTGAACCCTCATAGAACGAAGTGGTTTTTAGCAGACCACTATCATACCCATGTGTTTTGTCACATCTTATTTCGAAAAATGAACCGGTGCATAACAGATGTGGCGAATTGGATTCTCCCGCCCAGTCTCTTCTTGAACCAGTAGAAAAATCAAAGAAAAATGCGGTTCCACTATTCATAATAATGGATCCTCCATTAATCCATACATTTGCCCCTTCTATATAATGAAAGATTTCTCCATTAATCGATTCAATATCCGTATAATCAAATCTCCAATCTACAGCCTGAGAACAATTCATTGTAAACAGACAACATTCGTTACTAGAATTTCCACAATCTGCTATCTTACAATATGCAAATGTCACCTCTGAAAGCTGACAAGTCGAATGTATGATGTTAATTATCTTATTCCAGTTAAAAAAGCTACATGAAATAAACTGTAATCTCTGTGCACCATCACTTGTTCCAAAGTTTTGAGGATTCCCATTTTCATCTAAAATAGTATTACCATTTTCATCCTTTAGATATTTTCTACTGTCTCTGGCATTCATAAAGGTATTTGTCTGATTACCTTTAAAACCAATATCACTGAATGTTGTGAAGGCAAAAATCGGAGTTTTCCACGAGTATTCATCCATCTTATCCCTTGATTCATCATGAACCTGATCATCAAAAAGAACATTTCCGGTAAATGTAATATTTGTACTTTCTCTTCCTGCACCCTTCACTTCAAACATTGCATAGCGAACCTTAGTACCACCTTCAGTCTCGAGCATCTCATCAATAACAGTTCCGCTTATTAAATAATTTCCACTCGGAATATATATTGCTCTACAATGCTTCCATCCGGTCGATGTGTTATAGGCCTGTTCAAATGCTGCTGCAAAGGTCCTTCGAAAAGCCTCTGTATCATCATTTATTCCATCACCAACCGCGCCAAAGCTCTGAGGTGTTATATAACCTCTGTCAAGCGCTTCTTCATTGCTGATATCTTCAGTGGAATTTATAACTTCTTCTACAGTTGGGAAGCCATTCGCTTTAGCAATATCAACTTCTGAGTCACTGGTGTTTGATATATTAGAACCTTCACTATTTTTGTTACTATTATCACTATCACCTTTGTTTTTTTCGGTATCACCTGTTTTATCAGTGTTGCTATTACCAGTACTTCCCGTATTATTAGCGCCTGTATTACCATTTGAAGAATCCGAAGCTGACTGACCATTATCTGTCTGAGATGTATCCTGCTGCGCCTGATTCCTCTGCATACCAGGAACCCAGGCTCCATCTTCATTGACATAATAGTCACCTATCCATTCAGAATGCGCCATATATCCATCTTCTTTGAAGTAGTACCATAGACCATCTACCTTAAGCCAATCTGACACTGGATACCAAGCTCCACTTTGGAACCACCAACCTGTATCATTTGACTTCCATGATCCATTCCAGGCTGAGTCATACCAACCATCACTGTCAATCCAGTATCCGTCGATGTACTCACTCTCAGCGTAGGAGCCATCTGCATATTCGTACCACCACCAGCCTTTTTTATTCTTTTTCCATGTGCCAGAGGCGGCTCTTGATACTGTACTTACTGACGATAAAATGATCAAAAGCACTAACAATAAACTAAGTGTCCTTCTTTTCATAATTAATCTCACCAATCTTTTATCTCTTTCAAACTACCAATCATAAAATGTGTTATTCCGTCCAACGAAAAAAAGACAATTATGTTTCTTCACATAATCGTCATCGACCTAATAACTTCCTTCCATAATCATCCCCCTTTTTAAAACTAACAACAACTTTTAACCTTTTACCATATATTTTTTCCTTCACTATGGTCATTTATAATTCACATGTATGTGAGTTTGAATATAATACATCTAAAATCGTGTGTCAACAGTTTGTTCATAAATTCGTCACATTTACGAAATTCTTTATTAATATTTCGTTAACATAACCTTTGTAACGCTCGTTCATGTTTACAGTTTGTTCATAATTTAGTCCGATTATATAATTTTTTAGCTCTCACTCCTGTCATATATAAATAAAAATGCAGTGGAACAAAACATGTCCACTGCATTTCCTTAATCTATTACTTTATAGTTTCTTTTATTTCCAGTATCCTCTAGCGTTAAAGAAATAATTTACGCCATCAATCCATACCCACTGGCTCTGTGGATACCAGCCTGATGCATCCTCATACCACCAACCTGATGAATCCTGCTTCCATGTTCCACCGTAGTAATCTTCTACCCAGGCACCGTCTGAACCAAGCCAGCAGCCATCTCGATACTCGCTATAGTCCATATAGCCATCGGCTGTGAAGTAATACCATTTGCCATCAATCTTCTGCCACTGACTTACTGGATACCAGCCTTCGCTGTCCTCAATCCACCAGCCTTTATCATTACTCTTCCAGCTCATAGTACCACTGTATGTCTGCTTTCCGTCAGCATCATACCATTTACCATCTACCCATTCATTCTGTCTCTTTACTTCTTCTCCAGACTGGGCTTCACTTCCCTGACTACCTGTTGACTGTGTAGCACCACTTTGGCTACCTGTTGACTGCGCTTCATTTCCCTGACCACCTGTTGACTGATCTTTAGTCTTATCTTCACCATCTGAGTCTTTAGGTTTCATTATATTAGTATGTTCTCTAAGCTCTACATCCTTACATTCGGAACCATTAGAATCATAAATAGAATAAATACCTATGGTTGCCCCTTTTGGCGACTCTATATAACAATCATCCCCCAAAATAATTCCTCCATGGACATCTAGCGCTCGACAAGGACTAGTTACTTTACAATAATCACCATTAAATGTAAATTGTCCTAAAGCGACAACTGCTGAATAATGATCTGAATCACCTCCATTTAATACTAAATTACCTCCATTTATATCAATGTTTCCATATGCATATAACGCGCATTTATTCGAAGTGATATTTATATTTCCCATAGAAATATTTATATTTCCCATAGACCAAATACCTTGACCTTGGACAGAACCACAATCAATCGAAGAATTTTTTATCGTAACCGCTTTGGAAACTATAAAATCCCACTCACAATTCGTTATAGAAATATCCGAATCTATAATATCAACATTTTGAGCTGGTTCATTAATAAGATAATTGCAACTATCTAAATTAATACTTGCTCCAGAAAAGAGAGCATAACCATCTGTACTAAAAGTATTAAAATCCTTTCCTTCTAGCTTTCCATAAAAATATAAATTACCACCTTTTCCACCATATGACAGAGCCTCAACCCCTTGATTATCGTCAGATATAAAAGTTACTCCTTTATTTACAGTAAGATCACCACCATGAACTTCAAGACCATAAGTATCATTGTCAAATATAACATTATGATCTCCTGAAAAGACTAAATTAACACCGCAATAAGATGTCCCAAAGGTAATATCTTCGTCAACATCGATATTTACATTTTGATAGCCATCTGAATCGCCAATACTAAATGTATTATCATCAGTATCATAGTAATATACTTTGCCATCATTCATATCACTTGCTTTAAGATACAATGTGTCACTTTTACCTGCAGCATTTACACTCTTAATGCCACCAAATGACACCCCACCAATTATCAGGCACGAAGCTAACGTGATTGATAGTAGTTTCAACACAATATTTTTCTTCATTTTTAAATCCTCCCCTTGATTTAAATTATTTTGACTTTTCAAATATACATTTCAAAAGACATCATTCATATAAGTACAACGAAAACTGCAAAGTGTTGCATACACTCTTATAAAAATATTTTTCAGGCACGAAAAAATGCAGTGGAACAAAGCATGTCCACTGCATTTCCTAGAGAGTTATTTCCAAATAACTTAACTATATAACATATTTAAATGATTCTTCTAAGCACAGGACCTATAAGTTTGAAGCTTACAAGGCTCTTATGAAGAATACTAGCATACCGATACCATAAATTATCTCAGCTACTATAGCTCTTGTCTCTATAACACCATCCTTGATCCATCCTCTTGCAAGCGGATAGAATCCATTTAAGATAAGCGCAAACAGAAGTAGTAGTATACTTTCTTTCTTGTAGAACACCTGGAACACAGCATCAAAGAGAACAATGATTGTAAGTATGATACTTACGAGCTTCATGAATGCCATACCACCATCTGGACTAACACCTGAAAGCGCAAATCCAATTAAGCATAATGCGGCAACGACATAAGTTCCGTATAGAATCCATCCTGTTAATTCTGAGATGTTTTCTATAGTACCGGAATCAAGACCGCCAACCTTCGGTTTTGTATAATAGTATGAATCATCCACATGAACTGTAGTCTGTGAATATCTTGTTGGTGGTACGCTTCCTGTTCCTATATTATTTGCTCCAGCATTTCCGTTATAAGAGCCTCTCACATATCCGCCGTTTAAATCATTAGCACCATTGGTTCCATATCCATTCGAACCATAACCATTTGTTCCGTAGCCATTTGTGCTACCGCTACTTCCCGATCCTTTCAACTGAATTGACATTTTATATCCTCCCTTTTGGTCGTAAATAGTATATCCAGTGCAACCTCTCTAGTTTATTGCACGTTTATCGAAATAACACAGTTATCCTATCAAAAATGCCAATCAGCTTGAATATAATCGTTAGAGAAATACTTTTTCTATTTCCCTTTTTTAGCAAAATGAGTCACTTTTACGTCGGACGTGATTGCTGACTCAAAAATGAGTCACTTTTACGTCGGACGTAAAAAGTGACTCATTTTGCTTGGGGTTACTGGCAGACTCCGTTGGTGCCTATCCAGTATCCATCTATATATCTACTTGTTACCATATAACCACTGCCGTCGAAGTAATACCACGAACCGTCTATCTTCTGCCAGCAGTTGGATGGCCACCAGCCTGAAATATCTTCAATCCACCAACCAGTTGAATTACTGCACCAGGTCATCTTGTAGGTTTCGTCCCAGGCACCGCTGCCACTGAACCAGTAGCCGTTGTACCACTCGCTTGAAGCCATATAACCACTGGAGTTGAAGTAGTACCACTGTCCATCTATCTTCTGCCAACAGTTTACTGGATACCAACCTGCGCTATCCTCAACCCACCAGCCAGTACTGTTGGACTTCCAGCTGAG
>CACWGK010000078.1 GCA_902760415.1 uncultured Lachnospiraceae bacterium | reverse complement strand
CCATCTGGATGCACCGAACATTCCCAGGTCTCCGCAAGAGGAACAAGAGGGAGGTCTTTACCGTATTCTTTTTTCAGTCTCGTTCCGCCCCAGAGGTAATCCTTACCTGAGGGACTAAGAAGTAAAACTTCCATAATCTCGCTCCAACGAAGCTAACGCCTCGCTTTTCTACTGAGGCATAGGGAAGATACGTTTATCATCTATACTGATTTCTTCTCCTACCTGAACCTCTATTATATCCATATCTGTATCAGCAAGTATTGTATGAACACATCCAGCAGCGATAGTCACTGTGTCTCCTGGTCTTACAATCTGCTCCATACCATCAATTATGGTTCTTCCCTGTCCGGATACCACTGTCCATACTTCATCACGAAGTTCATGTACATGATATGTCATAGAGCTTCCTGCTGTCATTCTAACCTTTACTGTCTGAGAACCTGGCTGAGCATCGATAACTGTATATGTTCCCCAGGACTTCTCTACGAAATGCACATCTGTGCTTATCTTCTCAACATATGGCTTCATATATCCACTTCGTTCCTTGTCAGACACGAGGATTCCATCACCACTTACTGCAATGACCATATCCTTAAGTCCCATTCCAAGAACAGGGATATCAAGCTCGTTAACAACCTGTGTATTCTCGCATGTATCATCAAGACACACATTTCCCTTGGTCTTATCAGCCATAACCTCGGCCATCATATTCCAAGTTCCAACATCCTTCCACTCACCGCTGTAACGGAGCACCTGAATCGACTGTTCCTTCTCAACTACAGCGTAGTCGAAGCTGATTTTCTCAAGAGTCTCATACTTCTCAAAAAGGTCTCTATAATCAGTGAAATCTATCATCTCATGAGCTTTATCAATTAAGTAAGAAAGTTTAAATGCAAAGACACCAGCATTCCATACAGCTCCCTGAGCCAGATACTGCTTAGCCTTCTCAACATCAGGTTTTTCCTTAAACTCCTTAACAGCACTTACTCTATCGGCGGTCTCAGGAATGATATATCCATACTTGTCACTAGGATAAGTAGGTTCAATACCCATCAGGGTGATATTTGCATTTCCAGACTCAACCTGCTTCTCAAGCTCGGCTACAGTCTCATAATATGTATCATCAACATATGGATCTACAGGACATACAACAACGCATTCATCTCTGCCAACACCTATCTCATCTACTAGATAGGTTGCTGCAAGAGCAATAGCTGGAAATGTATCGCGTCTGCAAGGCTCTGTGCAGATTGAAACCTTCTCTCCCAGCTGACTCATGATGGCACTAGCCTGAGAACTACTTGTTGCTATAGTAATATTTGCGCCCTTATCAACTGTGCTGATCTGGCGAAATACTCGCTGTACCATGGATTCCCTTAAAAAGCTTTATAAACTGCTTGCTTCTAATATCGTTAGACAGTGGCCAGAGTCTCTTACCTGAACCACCTGATAGTAAGATAATGTTCATTACTTGTCTCCTTTTACGCGAACACCAATTAGATAGAATAGAGTCTTCATGTAACTAATGATAAACTTAACCAGCTGTCTCTTAGAATCGCCATACATTCTCTTATAGAACTTGATTGGAACTTCGCCAATCTTAAAACGCTTGTTCTTAAGCTTCAGCTTGAGAATAACCTCCTGAAGTACATCGTAATAGTTACACTGAAGCTTCACTCTCTTCAGCTGCTTTGTATCGTACATTCTGTAATCTGTAGATATATCCTTAGCCTTAATTCCAAGAACCAGACGATAAGTTGTATTCAGTATCTTAGACATGATTCGAGAGGATATGCTGTCATTTGTGACGCCGCCCTTACAATATCTTGAACCAATCACCAGATCATAGTGACCGCTCACAAACTTCTTATATATTCTAGGAATATACTTAGGACTATGGGAACCGTCGCTATCCAGGATAAGGAACTTATCCATAGATGCATACTTTATACCTGTTCTAAAGGCGCCGCCGAAGTATGGTTCCTCCTGATTGATATACTTTGCACCATGTTCCTTACAAACCGCTGGAGTATCGTCCATAGTTTCCATCGTATCTATAACAAGGATTTCGTAATTCTCTCCTGTTTTTTCAACATTTTTCTTAATCTGAGGTAATAAAACCTTCAGATTTTCTGCCTCCTTATAGGCAAGAAGTACAACACTTATACCCATCACTAATTCTCACTTTCTTTTGGTTTTCTGAAGTGCTTCAGATTTACGCCCGTTATGATCAGGCAATATATGATAAGCACCACTATCGAAGTGCGGCAGTCAAGCCAGCTTTTATATAGCGCTTCAAATCTATATAGATGACAAAATGACACAATGGCAAAAAATCCAATTAAGTCATATAGATACTTCTTTTCTTCATTTATCAGAACAATAAGAGGTGGAAAAAGATAGAGCAGATTATAGTAACCAGAATGATCTGGGAAGATAACCAGCGACAGACCAAGTACCATAGCCACATCAGATTTTCTCTCAAACTTAAATGCTGCAATGAGCATAATAGCACATAATACCTTGCTGATAATTCCGGTGATATTAAAGAGCGCTACAGACTCAGGAGCACCATAATTCGTGAGTGTATAGTAAAGCGTGAGTCCCCACTTGCTCATATAGTATTCATTATTCAATCTGATATTTCTGATCATAAGAGGGATATTGGCAAAGCCTCCCTTCAGTAGGAGAAATGGGCCAAAGAACATTATTATTCCATAAATGATTGTTCTAACAGCCGCTTTCCAGTCTTTCTTATAAATGAGTAGAATACCAAGTAGTGCTGGGGATATCTTGAGAGCTGCTGCAACCGCCAGAGCAATAAGAGATAACTCCTTAACGACTTTATTCTCGGAATCATATCCAAAGAAGAATGCCATCATAAGAGCAATTACCAGAATTATAGAATTGCCTCTTTCCACGGAAAAAAGGAATGGTGCTGTCAGCAAGGACGCTATAGCCACTAATAACTTGATTCCATAGCTACCATTCTTGTTATGTCTAACAGTCTCAAAAAAGGTGATTATCATAGCTGTTATAATGAGCATCATGGCTATAAGAAGCTTAGGCTCCTTATACATATCCATGAAACAATCTGCCTCATAATAATCTGTCAGATCTATAATTCTCGATATAAAATACATGAATACATAGATAAGAGGAGGGTAGGCCTTCTCTTGAAGATCTGTATAATAAAGACAGTTATATGGATCTCTTAAACCTGAGTATCCTATAACATTAGTGAAGTCACCTTCAAAATCATCGAGGTCGAGCAAAAATACACGCCACTGAAACGAAGGTGAACCATATATTATTATATGTTTAAGCCAGAAAGCAAAAGAGACAAAGATAACCACGATGAAGGCTATCTCGAAAAACTTTTTACTTGTCAGGAACTTAACAACCTTAGAATCCATTTAAATCATTTCCTTAATCTAAGCATACGTAGTCATTTTACCAAAAAGACATGCATACCACAAGAGTAAGAAATACTAGGATTCTAAGCTTTTTCTTTTAATAGTTTTGCAACTCCATCATCCTCATTTGAAGCGATAATCTGGGTTGCATATTTCTTTAGTTCAGGAAGAGCATTTTCTACCGCATAGGCTTCATCAGCTATTTGGAACATAGGAATGTCATTTACGGAATCGCCAAATACAACAACCCTTTCCATTCCAAGTCTTTCTTTAAGGCAAATGATAGCCTTAGCTTTTGTGCTATTCTCAGGGCACAGTTCAAGCCAGTACTCTTCACCATAAGCATCTTTCTGAAGAACCGCTTCCCAGCCCCCGATTTTTCTTACTTTCTCGAAGATAGGTTCTAGCTTTTCCTTATCATCAATCATTGTTATATAACCAAGGTCGCCCAGGAACATTTCTTCAAGAGTATCAACGAATCTAAGTCCTTTTTCGCCTTTTCTCTCAGCGATATACTTTTCTATTCCCACAGAGTGACTCTTAGAGCAGAAAACTTTCTGCATCTCATTTCCGTTCCAGATACTAGTGAAACCAACTGTCGGAAGAACCGCAAGAAGTTCTTGTAGCTGTGCCTTCTCATCCACGGTGAATAAGGCCTTCTCGATAATATCAAGGTTTCCCGGTTCTGCAAGAGCAGTACCATTACGAATGATTATCGGAACAGGAATGTTAAGAGGTTTTACTATATTTTTAACACTCATAGCTGAACGAGCTGTCGCAACTGTAAATGTCATCCCCCGAGCTATAAGAGCATTGATAGTATTTATCGTATAATCTGAGATGCTCTTATCATTTCGCATGAGCGTCCCATCAAGATCTGTAACATAAAGAGTTTTATCATTAGTTTTATTAGATATATCTATTTCAGATCTCAATTTTTCAATCAAATCCGCATATCTATTATTATGGGTTTTTATCGCAAGATCTGACTCCACATATTCTATGAATTCCTTGCTATCTACCCATTTATATTCGACGGTTTCTCCTTCCTGAAGAACCACTGAGTCCTTATCTGCATCCACCACTGCCAGATACGAATAGAACATGCTGTGACTAGGTTCTCTAAATGTATGACTAACTAGTTCAAAGCTGATTGCGGTAAGCCCAGTCTCCTCCAGAAGTTCTCTCCTAGCCGCCTCAAGAGGTTCCTCCCCTGATACGGCTGAACCCCCTGCACTTGCTTCCCAGAAGCCAGGATAAACGTCCTTACGATCATCTCTTTTTGTGAGAAGAAATGTACCATCCACATGTTGTACAAGTATATCTACAACCATATGATATCGTCCATCCGGAATCTCGCGGAAGTTACCAAACTTCCTCTCCCAGGTTTCACCTGTACGATTTCCTTCTCGGTCATATAGATCCCATAATTCCATTTATCCTGCCCTCCTACTGTAATAAAACATTTACGTATTATTATCCTTCAGCAACAACTAAATCTACCATAGCAGAAGCGCGAAATCAATAAACTGCAAGTTTATTATGAGAAGCTAATACATAGATATCCATCTTCAAATCTAGCTCCCGCAACCGCATATTCTTCAAATTCCGTAGGTATTGGAAAGCGTCTTCTCTCATTTCTTACGCCAACAAGTAATTCAGTGCCCACCTGCTCTAGTTCCAGTTCATCCTTCTCAGCAAATGGAAGATATATCTTAAGTGTCCTCTCTTCTTTATCGGAAATATATATTTCTTTTTTAAAGAGTACATCGTCTGGATCTGTAGACTCATATATCTCTCCGCCTATCCTGCGTAGTACTTCTAAAGTACGAAGTTCTGAGTCTTGAAGTTCTACATAAAACTTAGGTACCTCACTGAAGCTTTCCTGAATATCCCTTAGTCCCTGCTCCTGAAGTTTAATCCATTTACTGAAATATCCCTCCATTGCCTTCTCAGGATAGATATGATTAACGATAACAGCATCAACATTATAATGATATAGATAAAGACATGTGAAGTTTCTCTTAGCCTCACTTATAACAATTCTTTCTGGTGTTGTAACAACTCTAAGACTAACAATATCCTTATCCAGCATCAGCTTCTGAAGTCTCTGCATCTTGTCAATCAGATATTCTACATCATCAAATACTTTATCTTCCGGCATTGGAACCCGAGCGACCTTCTCTACGATTGGCCCCACTGTCTTAATTCCCTTTCTCTTAACTGGAAGGACCTTTTCAATCAATTCTCCAAGCATCTCCGGGTACTTAAGCAGTGATAATGTTTCACCCGTTGGAGCACAGTCCACAATAAGTGTGTCATACTCTCCACTTTCGTAAACATCAAGTATCTTAAGAAGAGAGAACAGTTCCTCAAGACCTGGAAACACAAGAAGCTCCTCTACTTCTATTCCACTTCCGCCCTTGAGTGTGAGAAACTCCTTGAAGTAACTTCTGATATTACCCCAGCTTTTCTCACTTTCGTATACCGTATCTATCTCCATGGCATCCAAGTTCTCCATAACATTTACTGGCTCTTTGCCGAGCTTCATATCAAATGAATCGCCCAGACTATGCGCCTGATCCGTGCTCATTACAAGAACCTTCTTTCCACTCTCTGCTATAGAACATGCAGTAGCTGCTGCCATACTTGTTTTTCCAACTCCACCTTTTCCTGTAAAAATTATAATTCTCATTTTCTTATCCTCACAATTAACCACCAAAGCTTATCATCCAATATCTATCTTTCTGGAGCCATGTTTCTTCTCATTTCCAGAAGTCTCCACCATCTCTTTTAGCATTAGCTTAAGTTCATTACTTATAACATCCACATGACTTTCCATACCCTCTGGAAGTAATGCACATACAGCCTTTCTTTGATAATGAGCTGCTGTTTTTAGTCTTGATACCATTTCTATATTATTCATCACATTATTCATCATATTATTCATCATTATCGTCACTCTCCTTTTCAAAACTTATACGAAGTCTACCTTCTTCAAACTTAGCTCCAGAAACCACATAGGTTCTAAGAGCATTTGGAAGGGGTATATTTCTCTTGAAATTCCCTGTCTTTATTACGATATCTGTAGTCGCCTGGTAAAGATCAATATCTGTCTTATCTGCACCAGGAATATTTACCTCTAACAGATATCCATCATCTGTCTGAGTGAAAACTTCTCTCTCCGTAATATGCCTAACCTTAAATACATCACTTTTTGCCAGAACATCATCTACTATCCTTTTGATATTCTCCTCCCCCTTAAGCTCCTCGTCATACCAAGGAATCTCATAGATAGGAAGAGCTGCAAAGCTATCTTTCAGACACTGTATATATTCCTTCTGGATTTCAACCCAACGATCAAAAAAGTTATTATCAATATCCTGCGGAAGTATTCTGTTGATATAAAGACCATCCACATTAAAGTTATAAAGATTCATATACATGTAATTTCTCTTCGTCTCTTCAACCACCATCTTTTCAGGTGTTGTTACGATTCTTACACTGGTAATTTTACGGTTCTTAAGTAATTCCTGAAGCTCCATCAATTTAAGAAATACTTTTTCTATATCATTCATGGCCTTCTTGTTTGGCATTTCTACTGAGAACATCTTCTTGGAAAATGGAGCAAGAAGCCTTACTCCCACTTTGCCAATCGGAAATAGTTTTTCCATATACCAAGCCAGAAGCTCAGGAAACTTAAGCATTGATAATGTTTCACCCGTTGGAGCACAGTCTACTATCATTCGGTCGTAAGTCCCCGTCTCATATATTTCTGATATTTTAAGCAGTGAGAATAGTTCCTCCATTCCTGGCATCATTCCCATTTCGTCCATATCTCCAGCCATACTCAGAGTCTTTCTTATGTAGTCAACAAACTCCTTAAAATCTTCCTGCATTACATACTCTGGATCTATCTCATATATATCGAGATTTGGAAGTATATTCTCCTCTGTTTTTCCAAGTTTTCTTCCAAATATATCACCAAGGTTATGTGCCATATCCGTACTGATAAGAAGAGTCTTCTTTCCTTCTTCAGCACTCCTTAAGGCGTGCGCAGCTGCAACACTACTCTTTCCTACTCCACCTTTTCCTGTAAATATATATATTCTTTTCATAGTTAATCTCCTTTTTCAATCTGCGATATCATAATTATTTCCTACAAAACAAGGCTACATTTTAATTCTTTTTTCGAATAGTTCCACACTCGAAGTATTTGTTTTTTTGAAAGGCAGTCATTTGGACTGCCTTAATCTTAATCAATAGTTATCTTTCTCACTTTTTTATTCTGCTTACCACTCTCAGCCTCAGCGAGAGCATCCTCTTTCAGAATAGTCTTAACTTTATCTGCCATCTTCAGGAAAAGCTTTATCTCCTCTTCAGAAAATGACTCGAAAACTCTTGTTCCATAATAAGTCATCTTCTTAAATAACTTCATGAAATGATTCTTCCCCTTTTCGGAAAAGACAATCAGTACAACCCTCTTATCCTCTGCAGATCTGGTCCTGTCAATGAATCCATTTTTCTCCATCCTGCTGACTATTCCTGTTGCTGTATTAAGTGGAACATGGATATATTCCGCTATCTCAGTCATGTTTACTTCTTTTTTTAAGTATAATAGCCAGAAGATAAGCATTTCATTTTTGGTAAGGTCCATGAAGATATTTTCCCAGATTTCCGAAGAAAGCAGGTCCTTCACTTCATCAATATAGCCTGTAATTAATTGAAATGTATCTTTTGATATCCCATAATCTTCAGTCTTCATCATATCTCCTGCTACTAAACATGAATTACTACCCGAAATATATTTCGCCCTTCGAAGTAATTTAATTCTATACCCGAAGTATTTTTTTGTCAAGTTTTTTTAGCTAAAAATGCGCCCCTGCATAGAAGAAAGAGCAAATTACAAGAATCTCTACTATCACTTCGAGCCCTCCAATAACCTTGTATTGGGATGCACCTGATATCTTTCCACTGACTATTCCTAAAATCGATAATAGTATTCCCGGAAACACACTTAATCCAAATAGTGCAAATGATGTTTGCATTAAACCTGCATACAAATCATCCCCTGCAAGAAAATGATCTCGGTTAATACTTAAACCAATCCGTATTCCCCAAGCAACTATCAGAAATGCCGCGGGAATCATGACAAGAATCAGGGCTATAATATCTTTCTTCCTACGACCTACTCCTTCCTCATATCGACGGATACCCATCCTGGTATCAGGTTCAAGAATCATCTTTCTAAATATCCAATTGCTATTTAGTATATCATTTCCATAGAACCGTATATCCTTTGCACGCTGCTTAGGACTGACTTCCACTTCAGCTGCAACAACCTCAGGCATATCTGAAGATATTTCCCTTAAATCATTGGCATATATCTTACTCATTCCATTCATCCGGAACTTTGACATTTTCATAAGCCTGCCCATCATGCCTGGCATGTACTCAAGTTTACCTATGCTGTTTACATATACAACTGGAACACCAAACGCCTCGACATATTTCATACATCTTTGTTCATTTTCCTGGCGCTCTTTATTCGGCTTCTTCGGATCTGCTGGAGCCCCATGAGGGAAAAGAATTAGTGATAGTTTTTCATTCTTCACATTGTCATAAAATAACTTTCTCCTTGAATCATAGCATATGCCTACTCCAACTGTTCCAAAGGGGGTTGATATAGTACTTTTAAATCTGCCTCTCTTAAATGCAGCCGCTTCTCCTTCAGATTTTGTAGTAAATCCACACACTCCATCAGAGCCTGCGATCATATATCGATTAAAATAATCATCGCCCTCCTTATCCAGGTAACCAACACCAATGTAGGTCGAGTACTTCTGAGCCATTTCGACAGCCCACTGCGTCGTATCCTTTCCCTTATCATCCGCATAGTACCACATTTCCTGACTAGCCATATAACTGCAGAGAGCAAGTTCCGGTAGTACCACCAGTTCTGGTTTATCCAGCTTACTGATTAATCCTTCGATATATTCTTTTCTTTCCTCAATGCCCTTGATATCATTATTTAGTTCAAGTGCAAATATTCTCATAATCATTCCTCTATTATTTTATCTATATAATTTAAAATACATTTTTTCTTTTTTGCAGCACTCATTTTTTCATAAGCTTCAGAATGAATTGTAGCAGAAATGCCATACAGAAGCTGTCCGGCAATTATCTCAATTGGAACATTACTCTTCACATTCCACTTTTCAAGTACTGATTCCAGAATCGGTTTTAATTCCATAAGAGTTCTCTCATGCATAGCTATCTGTACCGACCAGTGCACATTACCCTTCAGTTGTCCAAACTCACTCATGGATTTCTCATATAAGGGCAAAAACTTCTTTACAAAAGCTTCCTTGTTTTCACAGGACATAAGCATAGCCTCGAACTTCTCTCTATACTTCTTAAAAAAACTTTCCACAACCTGGTCAAAGAGCATATCCTTGGACTTAAAGTAGTGATAGAACATGCCTATCTCACCACCCACTTCATTCATTATCATTCTAACCGAAGTTGCCTCATATCCATTCTCAAAAAAAAGCTTCATCGCTATATCAATTATTTCATCTCTTTTTCCGCCTGTCAGAACTGCTTTCCTAGCCATTATTTCTTCTCCTCTATCCACTCGGTAATTGTATCAAGCAGCAGCCCCATATTTCCAACCTGACAATGATGATCCGCATTTTCCTCCGCAGTAAAAAGCCTTCCTGTTACACTCTTTGCATTTACAAGTGCATCCAGCTGTTTCTGATAAAACACCGTATAGATATCGGCTTCACCTGCCAGCACCAGTGTATCCTGAGTAATTCTCTTGGAAATATCCCGTGTATTATACTTCCTTATATGATTGAAGTATTCACATGGCGTAGAAATATTTTCATATATTGCATAACCCTGAAGCAGAAGCCACTTGGTGAAATACTTCTTATCAAGCTTCTTATTTAATGATTTCCAGAAAATGCTCTTCGGATGACGTGTCAGATAATCAAAGAACTTCCCGAAGCTGCCCATTTTATTTAGTATCGCACCGTAGAAATCATATATCAAGTCATACATTACGAGACGTGATATCCTCTTCTCGTACGCTGCAGCTCTTGTGGCAAGATATCCTCCAAGAGAAATACCTATCAGCGTAACATCATTTAATTCGAAGTAGTCAAGCACCGCGCTTGTACAGTGTTCCCACTCCGTCGTCATTCTAGCATCATGATGCATCAAAACCTCACCCTGTCCTGGACCTTCAAAGAAATATACATTGAAATGCTTCTCCATAAAGTACGGTACCATCATCAGAAAATCCTGACAAATGCTGTCGTATCCCCCATGGATTACTATGTTTCCCTTTGCATCTTCACAAACCGAATAATATACCGGGAGCTCATAATCTTTAAATGGAATTCTGACTAATTTCAGTCCTGGATATTTTTTAAAGAAATAATCATCAAAAAGCTTCACGCACTTATCATAGAGTACATGTTTAAGGCTTCTGCCTTTCGCATCCTTCTCACCGCTCAAAGTATAAAACTGGGCTGCCCTATAGCATATTGCTGCTTTAAGTATCTCGCCATTCTTCTCAGCCTGTTTACCTGTTGCTATAAAAACCGAAATCCATTTTTTAAAGCTGTCAATATTCTTACTGATATCCATCATCTCATCATATGTAAAAGCTCCATATGTATAGAAGCGGTTCAGCTGAAAATTAAGTCCCTCATCCTCATGAAAAGGAAAATACCCGACCGGAAAACTCAAATTATTACCTGACATAACACGCACCTCCATAAACCGAATATCGTTCTGTTAATATATAAATATCACACCCGGCTCACACATGTCAAGAATAAAAAGAACGATATTCGGTTTATTCTCATTATTCATGTTTTTGAGATGGGTAAGTGCACGTCCACATCCTCTTACAATGAAAAAAGCAGTAAAGCAACCGACCTTATAGGTTAGCCACTCTACTGCTCTGAAAATACTTGATAGTACTTAGCAATCTATTATATATACATCCGCATCTTCACCTTCAAATGTGAAGCTCCTCTCATATTTTCCGCCATTCTTTAGAATTGTTTTTACCGAAGGTTCATTTGTTCTTTCTACTGAAAGCTGAAGCTTTCCGAGTCCTATCTCTGCTGCTCGCTCTTTGATAAGACGAAGCATCTCTGTCGCATAACCTTTCCTTCTTTCTGATGGTCTTACACTATATCCACTATTACCAAAATCCTCAAGAAAACCTTTTAGCTCATGACGAAGGTCGATAACTCCAACCAGCCTGTCATTTTCATCAAATGCAAAGTATGTATCTGTAACTACCCAGGAAGGATTCACTGTCTCTTGTGAAGTATTATCAGACACTGACTTCAGCCACTCATCATACGAATCCATCTGATCTAGTAATTCACTACCATTTATGGTCTGCTCTCCATTATCTATAAACTCCTTCTTAAATGCTAAAGCTTCTGCCTCATATTCTTTTATCGGTCTTTTAAGTTTTATCATAATCATTCACCTCATCTCTTTCTTTTTTAGTTCAGTAGTTGCTTCTTTATGTTTTCTATTATGGAATGAATTGTTTTCTGCTTCATAGGTACAACCCTGCTCCACATTCGTACGCCTTGATAGGAATAGAGAATGATACTAACGATTTCATTTACATTTACATCATTAAACTCTCCTGTTTTGATGCCATACCTTATAAGCTTGGACCATTTCTTTTCACTTGCCTTGTTCAGGTCTTCCATCAGGCTTGAGTCAACCGTCTCGGCATACTCATACATTGCTATACTTAGCGAATCCTCCGGATGCTTCATCTCATTTTCTAGGAGGGTAAAAGCTCTACTTAGTATCTTAACAGCAGAAGTCCCCTTACTGATTTCACTATCAAAGTCCAACTCATCCTTCTCTGTCATCCTTTCAAGGAGTGCCTCAAATATCTGACTGGTACTGGAAAAATGACTATAAAGTCCACCTCGGCTCATATCGGTCACTTCACATACATCCTTCATGGT
>CACWGK010000077.1 GCA_902760415.1 uncultured Lachnospiraceae bacterium | reverse complement strand
AGGAGAAAGGAGTCTGCATTACATACACTATATTCTCTGGGTGGACTGGATATCGCAGGACTCGTGGGACTATTTATCGGTGGTGCAATCTATCATATTCCTATAGTACTTGATGGAGTTATAACAGGTGCAGCAGCAGTATGCGCTGAACTACTTGTGCCAGGTGTGAGAGATTTTATAATCCCATCACATAGCGGAAGAGAAGCTGGAAATGAAGTAGCACTATCCTTCCTTGGTCTAAAGTCTTATATAAATGGCAATATGGCTCTGGGGGAGGGAACAGGAGCAATCATGCTATTCCCACTGCTGGATACGATCTTTGCGTATTATAAGAATGGTGCAGATTTTTCATCCTACAAAATGGATGCGTATAAGAGATTTTAGTTTGGTTATCTTAGTATGATTATTTTAGTAATAGGAACTTCCAATAGCGGAAAGTCAGAGTATGCAGAAAGTCTCTTGCTGGAACTGGCTGGAGCAAATCCAAAACTTTATATAGCGACTATGATTCCATATGGAAGAGAAGGCGAGGAACGTGTGAAGAAGCACCGCGCTCTTCGAGCTGGAAAGGGCTTCGAAACCATAGAATGTGCTGATAACATTTTATCACTAAGAGAAAGACTGCAGAATATGGAGTCGCCAAACTGCCTTCTGGAATGTATGTCTAATCTTGTAGGAAATGAGATGCATCTTCCTTCTAATAAAGATTTATCCGACGAAGAACTGGTAAATTATATAGTGGAATCCGTGAAGGGGCTGGCAAACCTTGCCAGTAATACAGTGATAGTAGCAAATGAATACGAAGTACAGGAAAGCTATGACGAAGAAACTATAAGATATATAAAACTTACCCACGAGGTAAATGAGATGCTTCGTTCTATAGCTGATAGAGTTGATGATGAGTTCCTGACGAATATGGAGACGAAAAGTAAATGAAACTGATTAGAAATATAATAGTTGCATTTTCCCTATATTCACAGATTCCTATGCCGATATTTAAGTGGGAAGATGATGATATGAAGCATAATCTTGTCTTTTTTCCATGGGTTGGAGCTGTTATCGGAGGCATAATATATGGACTTATGGTGGCATTTAGCTATATCAGACTTCCTATTATAGCGAAGCTTGCCCTGCTCTCCTTGATACCTCTTATAGTAACTGGCGGCTTTCATGTAGATGGCTTCATGGATGTTCAAGATGCACTTAAATCCTACAAATCGAAAGAAGAGAAGCTGGTTATATTAAAGGATCCAAGTGTTGGAGCTTTTGCAATAATAAGTTTACTAAAATACGCTCTTCTATGGGCGGCTTCTATGTCTACTATCTTATATTCTAAGCAGGATAGATTGATATATATATTCGCAGTATCCTTCTTTACCTGCAGAGCTATGACAGGTATCACTTCACTTTCTTTTAAACATGCAAAGAAAGATGGAATGCTGAATATGGAGACCGAAAATGTAAGTCGTATAGATATGGTTGCTCTGATAATAGAACTGCTTATAGGATGTGCACTTATGATATATATTGAGTGGCTGCCTGGACTCTTAGTTAGTATCGGATTGCTACTATGTACATTTTATTATCGTCACAAAGCGTATAAGGAGTTCGGTGGAGTTACAGGAGATACATCCGGTTTCTTTCTGGTGATTGCAGAAGGACTTAGTCTTTTTATACTGGCTGTATCCTCTTATATCATTACTATGTAGGGAGAATATATGGATAAGATAATTACATGTTTTTTAATCAGACATGGTAAGACTCCTGGAAATCTTGAGAAGAGATATATAGGCTCTAGATCTGATGAATCTCTTTCAGAAGAAGGGGTAGCAGAACTAGAAAAGCTTTCTTCTGAATATATTAGGCTCATTTCTCATATAGAAGATGAGAAGACATATCTATCTGGCGCGATGAAGAGATGTAGAGAGTCTATGGAAGTGCTCTTTAAATCTGAAGATTACCAAGTTATTCCTGATCTCACGGAGATAGATTTCGGAGATTTCGAAGGTCATAATTACTTCGAACTATCTGGAAATGAAGATTATCAGAGATGGATTGATTCCAACGGAACAATTCCTTTTCCAAATGGAGAATCAAGAGATGCCTTTATCAAAAGAACGTATACGTCTATAAGTAATTGTATCAGACAATATTCAGGCTCTCTTGTCATAGTATGCCATGGTGGGAATATTATGGCATTACTAAGTGAGATTACAGGTAAAGATTATTTTGATTTTATGTGTGATCCAGGAGATGGATTCGAAGTAGAGATTAAAGTTACTGAGGATGGAATAAATGCTATATCATATCATCGCATTTCTGATAGGCTACATTCTTGATCTAATCGTGGGGGACCCTATGAACTTCCCTCATCCTATTCGCCTTATCGGAACTCTTATCGGTAAGTTGGATAAAGCACTGAACAAGAGACGTGCGAGAATGCTAGATGGGGTCCTCTTATGTATTATAGTAGTCCTTGCTACAGCATTTGCTACGACTCTTGTGATAGTTGTGTCTTATAAGATTCATGTAGCTTTTGGAATAGCTGTTGAGGCGATTCTCACCTGCTACATCTTGGCTGCAAGAAGTCTTCAGGTGGAAAGTATGAAGGTTTATAAAAAGCTGAAGAGTGGCACCTTGGAAGAAGCACGATATGCGGTATCTATGATAGTTGGTAGAGATACAGATGTCCTGGATCAGGAAGGCGTGACTAAGGCGGCAGTGGAGACGGTGGCTGAAAATACATCGGATGGAGTGATAGCTCCTATGCTCTACACAGTGCTGGGCGGTCCTATACTTGGATTTATCTATAAGGCAGTAAATACCATGGATTCAATGGTAGGCTATCATAACGAAAAGTACGAATATTTTGGTAAGGCAGCTGCGAGACTTGATGATATATTTAACTATATACCTTCCAGACTCTCGGCTGTATTTATGATCCTTGCTTCTTATATATGTGGAAAGGACTATTCGGGTAGAGAAGCGGTGCGGATTTATAAGAGAGACCGTAACGTGACAAAGAGTCCCAATGCAGGTCAGACAGAAAGTGTGTGTGCAGGAGCCTTGGGTATAAGACTTGCTGGAAATGCTTACTACTTCGGTAGATTAGTCGAGAAGCCATATATTGGGGATGAAGGAAGAAGTATTGAAGCCGAGGATATAAAAAGAAGCTGCAAGCTCATGTATGTTACAGAGCTGATAACTGTTCTGGTATCAGTTCTGTTCATGGGGATAGTTTTATATATTGTTAGATAGACTTAAAGGATAGATATATGCATGGCGGTGATATTTATACCCGAAAAGTAGACCTGGATTTTTCGGTAAATATTAATTCATATGGAGTTCCAGAGAGAGTACTTGAGGCAGTTAAGAAAAGTCTCGAGGAAGCAGGACATTATCCGGATATACATCAGACTAGAGCGAGAAAGAGTCTGGCTACGCTCGAAAATGTGGATATAGAAAGTATCATCTGTGGAAATGGCGCGTCGGAGCTTATTATGGCAGTTACGCGTGCAGTGAATCCTAGAAAAGCGCTTATTATATCTCCGGGATTCTATGGATATATTCATGCGCTTAAGTCTATTTGTGGAAGTGCTTCATTTCAGGCATATGATGACATAGTGGTTGAGTATCCGCTTAGAGAAGAAAATGGATTTAAGTTAGAAGAGGATATTCTAAGCTATATAGATAAGGTTGATATGATATATCTTACGAATCCTCATAATCCTACAGGAAGACTTATAGAGCGTGACCTTCTGGAGAAGATTATCAGAGCTTCCTATGACAAGGGTTGTGCAGTGCTTCTGGATGAGTGTTTTCTGAGATTAACTGAGTCTGGAGAAAGTATAAGCTTTAAGAAATATGTGAAGGACTTTTCTAATCTTTATATTATAGATGCATTTACAAAACTATTTGCGCTGCCTGGTGTGAGAGCGGGGTATCTCGTATCCTGTGAAGAGAATATAGCGAGAGTCAAGGCTCAGCTGCCGGAGTGGAATCTATCCAGGGCTTCTGAGGAACTTCTGGTTGCTGGTGCAGAGGAGATTCAGAGAAGTAGCTTTGCGAGTGAAAGTCTTGAAATGATACGCGAGGAGAGAGCATATCTAAGGAAGGAGCTTGCTTCCCTTGGAATATACGTAAATGAATCTGATACGAACTTTATTCTTATAAAGACAGGAGATGAAAGAATTGATTTATACGAGAAGCTTCTGGACAGAAAAATACTGATAAGAAGTGCAGAAGATTTTCGTGGACTTGGAAAAGATTGGTACAGAGTGGCAGTTAGAAGTCATAAGGATAATCTAAGACTTCTTGAAGCAGTTAGAGAAGAAATATGGAACATAAAGAATCATTAAATATAGAACATGTGAAGCCTGAAAGTATAGAGAAGAGAAGCTTTGAGATTATTACATCAGAACTGGAAAGTAGAGGCATAGTGCTTCCGGAGGATAAGGCATTTCTTATAAAACGTGCGATTCATACGACTGCAGATTTTGATTATGCAAGCACCCTATACTTTTCGCAGGATGCAATCCGAATTATGGCTGAGCTTATTCGTGAAGGTTCCACTATAGTAACTGATACTAACATGGGACTATCAGGCATCAATAAGACTGAGCTTTCAAAGTATGGCGGTGAAGTGAGATGCTTTATGGCTGATAAGGATGTGGCAGATGAAGCAAAGGAACGAGGCGTGACCAGAGCTACAGTTAGTATGGAAAGAGCTGCAGCTCTCGGGGGCAAGGTTATCTTTGCCATAGGAAATGCACCGACAGCCCTGATCGAGCTTAGAAGATTATATGATGAAAATGCATTTTCGCCTGACTTTATAATCGGTGTACCTGTGGGCTTTGTTAACGTAGAAGTTGCAAAGGAACTGATCATAGAAACAGATATTCCTTGTATCATAAATCGAGGAAGAAAGGGCGGAAGCAATGTAGCTGCTGCCGTATGTAATGCTGTTCTATATGAGATGAGAAAAGGCTTGTTATGAGATATGGATTTACAACTGGAAGCTGTAGTGCGGCGGCTGCCAAGGCTGCGGCATATATGCTTCTTACAGGAAATATAAAGGATAGAATCATCATTTCCACTCCAAGTGGAAAGTCTTTTGATGCCGAGATACTTGATATAAAGCGCAGCAGCAGAGAAGTCAGTTGTGGAGTCATGAAGGATGGTGGCGATGATCCGGATGTGACTACAGGTTCTATAGTATATGCGAAGGTGGCATATTCAGAAGAAGAGGGCGGTATTATCACAATCGATGGCGGCGAAGGTGTGGGCAGGGTTACGAAGCCGGGCCTGGATCAGCCTGTTGGAAATGCAGCGATTAATTCTGTTCCTAGGCAGATGATTGAAAAGGAAGTCCGAGAGGTGATGGATGCCCTTGATTTTGACGGAAGTCTATCAGTTATAATATCCATCCCTGGTGGAGAACAAATCGCGGAGAAGACCTTTAATCCGCGTCTTGGGGTAGAAGGCGGTCTTTCCATCCTTGGAACTTCAGGAATAGTTGAACCTATGAGTTCTCAGGCTCTCCTGGATACCATACGTGTAGAACTAAGACAGAAGAAGGCTCTCGGGATAGAGAAGATAGTGGTTGCTCCTGGTAATTATGGTATGGATTTTATGAGAGAAACCTATGGCTATGATATGAATGATGCTGTGAAGTGCTCCAATTATATAGGAGAAACACTTGATATGATAGCTGAGTTCGGTTTTAAGGATGCTTTGCTATGTGGGCATATAGGAAAGCTTATAAAGGTATCTGGTGGAATAATGAATACTCATTCCAAGGAGGCAGATAGCAGAATGGAACTTATGGCGGCGGCTGGTATAAGAGCCGGACTTTCTACTGATGTCTTAAGTCAGATACTTGAATGTGTTTCTACTGACGCGGCCTATGAAGTGATCCTGTCTACTGGAAAGCAGAAGGCAGTTATGCAGGAAGTGATATCCAAGGTGGATTACTATTTAAAAAAGAGAGTGAATGGAAGATATAATATCGAGTGCCTTATATTCTCAAATGTTTACGGTCTTATGGGAATGACTGAGGGCGCTGAGAGGTTGATATATGGAAATAGGTGAGAAGAAGATTCATTTTGTGGGAGCAGGCTCGGGAGCTAAAGATCTTATTACCGTACGTGGGGCTGATAGACTGAAGCAGGCGGATGTAGTGATATATGCTGGTTCTCTGATTAACCCAGAAGTTCTGGAATACTGTCCTCAGGCAGAAGTTTATAACAGTGCGACTATGACGCTTGAAGAAGTTATAGATGTGATGAGAAGTTCTTATGAGGAGGGCAAAACGGTTGTTCGTCTCCACACAGGGGACCCCAGTGTATATGGGGCAATCCGTGAACAAATGGATGCGCTGGAAGAACTAGGTATAGAATATGATCTATGTCCTGGTGTAAGTGCATGCTTTGGTGCTGCGGCAAGTCTCGGTCTGGAGTATACACTGCCTGGAATCTCGCAGTCTCTTATAATCACTAGAATGGCAGGGAAGACAGAGGTTCCTGAACTGGAAACTATAGAGAGTTTTTCGGCTCACAAGACATCCATGGCTATATATTTAAGTGCATCTATGATGGAGGAACTGGAGAGTAGACTCCTTAAAGGCGGTTATTCAAAAGATACTCCGGCGGCCATAGTTTATAAGGCTACCTGGCCGGAAGAGGAAAGTTATATATGTACTGTTGGAACCTTAAGTGAAACTTCCAGGAAGCATAATATTACAAGGACGGCAGTTATCCTGGTGGGAGATGTGATAGGTAAATGCGGATATGAAAAGTCGAGGCTGTATGATGCTTCATTTTCGACTGGATATCGTAAGGCAAAGGATTAGATTCTATGATAATTAGGATATGTGCTTTCACCAAGACAGGATGGGAGCAAGTCGCTACAATAGAAAATAAGTTTACTGAGCATATATTTGAAAGAAGACCTTCAGATATAACGCTCCAAGATTGGGTGGGAGAAGCATTTAGTATGAAGGCACCGCTCATTTTTATTGGAGCGGTTGGGATAGCAGTAAGGTCTATTGCTTCATTTGTTACTGATAAGCTGACAGATAGCCCGGTAATCGTAATAGATGAGAATGCAAAGTATGTGATACCAATTCTTTCTAGCCATGTGGGAGGAGCGGCGTCCCTTGCGAGAGAGCTGGCACTGAGACTTGGTGCAGAGGCTGTTATTACAACTTCAACGGATGTTCACTCGCTTTTTTCGGTAGATTCTTTTGCAGTGGAAAATGGACTGGAGATTATTAACCGAGATGGAATCCGGAAGGTCTCTACAAAGCTTCTGGATGAGGGAAGCGTTAAGATATCAGTAGCGCCTGGTATTCAGATTTTAAATGATGAGCTTCCTAAGGAGCTTAGACTGGTAGATTATATTTCAGATAGTAATGAGGGAGCAGAAGAAGAGCCTCTTGCGGATATAATCATTTCTTATGAAGAGAGTGATGTGTCTCGGGCTGGAATACTTCTTAGACCTAGAGAATATATTCTTGGCATAGGCTGTAAGAAAGGAACCTCTGAGAATAGAATTAGAAGTACGGTGAAGGATGTTCTAAGAAGCGGTAATCTATCTATGAGGGAGATTGCCGCTATTGCGAGTATAGATCTGAAGTCTAAAGAATATGGTCTTGTTCTATATGCCCAGAAGGAGAAGAAACCTCTGATTACATACTCTGCGGACCTTCTTGCTTTGGTAGAGGGAGAGTTCTCAGAGTCTAGCTTTGTGCAGTCTGTAACCGGAGTATCAAATGTCTGCGAAAGAGCGGCCGTCTGTTATGCGGGACAGGGAGCTGAGGTGATTATTCCGAAGCACGCGGTAGATGGAGTCACAGTTGCAGTTGTTAGAAGAAATGTGTTACTGAGGTTTTAAACATATATGATAAGTGATAGTACTAAAAATGTTATATATATTGTTGGTCTGGGCCCGGGAGATACTAGATTCTTAACTGAAGAAGCAAGACGTGTCTTAGAGGCAAGTGATGTAATAGTTGGATATAACGTATATGTGGATCTCATAAGAGATTCATTTCCGGATAAAGAGTATCAGTCCACTGGTATGAGACAGGAATTAGAGAGATGCAGACTGTGCTATAAACTCTCAGGCGAGGGAAAGGTGGTTTCACTGGTTTGTAGTGGTGATGCCGGAATATATGGCATGGCATCTCCTATGTATGAAATGTCAAAGGATTATCCAGATACAGAGCTTGTGGTGATTCCTGGTGTTACAGCAGCCTTAAGTGGCGCTGCAGTTCTTGGGGCTCCGCTGAATCATGACTTCTGTGTTATAAGCCTGAGTGACCTTATGACACCGTGGGAAACTATCGAGAGGCGGCTGAGGGCGGCGGTTCTTGGCGACTTCGCCATAGCTATATATAATCCTTCCAGCAGAAAGAGGGCGGATTATCTAATGAAGGCCTGCGATATACTTCTAGCTGAAGGGGCTTCAGAGGATAGAGCTTGTGGATATGTGGAGAATATAGGGCGAAAAGGTGAGAAAACTGTTACGTGCACTCTTAAGGAGCTTCGTGTAAGTAGTGTAAATATGTTTACAACAGTATTTATAGGTAATTCTAAGTCGTATATAGATAATGGAAAGTTAATAACAAGAAGAGGTTACAATGAGTAGAATTCTAATCTTTGCCGGAACTACAGAAGGACGTGAACTTGCAGAGGTTCTATCGGATTCTGGAGTATATTCCGATGTCAGCGTTGCAACTGAATATGGAAGTATGGTTATGAATGAATCAGAGTTTATTCATGTACATCAGGGTCGACTGGATGAAGAAGGGATGAAGAAGCTTTACTCAGAGGTGGGCTGTGATGTGGTTATAGATGCAACGCATCCATACGCTGAGGAAGTAACTCAAACAATAATAAAAAGCGTGAATGATACGGGACTTAGTTACATTCGACTACTAAGGGATCATAAGGAAATGAAGCTTTCAAAGGATATGATCACCTATTATGAGTCTGCTAAGGAATGTGCCAAAGCTTTGGAACAAACCGAGGGACGTATCCTGCTAACAACGGGTAGTAAGGAACTAGCTGTATTTACTGAGAGCGAGTCCTTAAGAAAACGTCTTGTAGTACGTGTGCTTCCTGGAATGGAAAGTCTGGGGCTTTGCTATGAGGCGGGGCTTGAGGGTAAACAGATAATAGCAATGCAGGGACCTTTTTCGCATGATATGAATAAGGTTATGATTAAGCAATATGATATAAAGCATCTGGTAACCAAGGAGAGTGGTAAAACCGGTGGCGAGGATACTAAGCTTACGGCGGCCATGGAAATGGGGATAAATGTATCGGTTATAGAAAGACCTGTACAGTTAGAAGAAGGACATTCCATAGAAGAAACTGCCGAAATGATTGAGAAAATACTTGGAGTATCTTTAGTAAAAGGAAAGCAGTTAATATCATTTGCGGGGATAGGCTGCGGAGCTCTAAATGGCATGACGGAAGAAGTGAGAGATGCTATAGAGACAGCAGACTATATTTTCGGGGCTAAGAGAATGCTTGGTATAGTTGATTCGTCCGCTGAAAAGTATCCATATTATCTGGCGAAGGATATCATACCTATACTAGGTGATATAAAGAAGAAGTCCCTTCGTAATACCAAGATAGTGATTCTATTCTCAGGAGATACAGGCTTTTATAGTGGAGCTGAGAAGCTGTATCAGTCTCTTAAGGATAGACCTGATACAGAATTTAGGATATTACCTGGTATTTCTTCTATAAGTATGTTTGCCTCAAGACTTGGGATAAGCTGGCAGGATGCAAAGCTTCTCAGTCTTCATGGAGTAGAAGAAAGCGAGTGGGTGCCTCGTCTTATAGATGCCGTGCGATATGAGAAGAAGACTATGCTCATCTGTTCAGGGGCGGCAGATATAAGAAGTATAGGCGAGGTACTTTTAGAGATGGATTTAAAGGAAAGCATATCGCATGATCTAAAGATCTATGTGGGATATCAGCTTTCTTATCCGGATGAAGGACTTCGATTGGTGACTATTGAGGAACTGCAGGATTATACAAGAGAAGGGCTCTACGTCGTAGCTATATTACGTAGTAGTCCAAAGGAGAGGGAACTGATTCCATTTCCATCAGATGAAGATTTTATCAGAGGAAAGGTTCCTATGACGAAGGAGGAGGTGAGACTTCTTTCTATCGCCAGACTTCGTCTTAAGAGGGATGACATCTTTTATGATATAGGAAGTGGTACGGGCAGTATAGCTATATCGGTGTCGAGACTCTCTCCTGATATAAGGGTTTATGCTATAGAATGTAAAGAAGAAGCTGCAGAATTAATAAAGGAGAATAAAGGGAAGTTTCTTGCAGATAATATAACTCTGATTCAGCAGCTCGCTCCGGAAGGGCTTGATGCGCTGCCGAAGGCTGATGCTGCATTTATAGGTGGAAGTAAGGGAAATCTAAGTTCTATCCTAGAGAAGCTATATGAGATAAATCCTAATATGAGGATTGTTATGAATGCAGTTAGTATGGAAAGTATTGTAGAAATGAATAACTGCCTGAAGGATATCAAAGTGAAGGATCTTAAGATATCTCAGATCGCAGTGACAAATGTAAAGGAACTTGGAGAATATCATATGATGAGTGCAAATAATCCAGTATTTATATATTCCTTTTCCTTTGCAGGATAGTAGTACTTTTAACCATAGTAGGTTACGTAAAATATTTTTATATGGAAATAAGTTATGAATAATTCTTTTATGATAGCTGCAACAGGTAGTGGCTGTGGGAAAACTTATATTACGTGTGGACTTTTAGAAGCGCTTAAGGGTAGAGGTGAGGTAAGAGCATTTAAATGTGGTCCTGACTATATTGACCCTATGTTTCATAAGAATGTCCTAGGGATTCCTTCAAAGAATCTTGACCTTTTCTTCGTTGATAGAGATACGGTGAAAAATCTTTTTATGATGTCTAGCGATGGAGATATATCAGTGGTGGAAGGCGTTATGGGTCTCTACGATGGTATGACACCTTATAGTGACGAAGCTTCTTCTTATGATCTGGCCTCGGCTCTGGATATTCCGGTGATTCTGGTTATAGATGCTAAGGGGATGGCAAGATCTCTGATTGCTCTCATAAAGGGCTTTCTGGAAATGGATAGAGAGAAGAGGATAGCTGGTATCATACTTAACAGGATGTCCGCAGGATATTATAGCACTATAAAA
>CACWGK010000076.1 GCA_902760415.1 uncultured Lachnospiraceae bacterium | reverse complement strand
GTCACATTTATACCTCTCTGGAGCAGTTCCTTAGCAACATGGGAACCGATCATTCCACTCGCTCCAGTAATTATCGCATCTTTCATTTCATTCCCTTTCCTTGAGGACCGTATATCTTCCCGCCGCCTGCCCTCACAGGCACGCTTGTGCCTGTAAGGCACTGCGGCTAGATGGTCGCTTCGCTCCGCAAGACTACTTCGTAGTCTTGGTCTGAGTCACCTTCACGTTCGACGTAAATAGTGACTCATTTTACTGCTTCGTGTATCACTTTGCTCATGTATGCAAGCTTCTCTTCGGTCATGCCTGGATATACTGCTTCGTGTATCACTTTGCTCATGTATGCAAGCTTCTCTTCGGTCATGCCTGGATATACACCAATCCAAAATGTATTGTTCATGATGTAATTTGTCACATCGAGGCTGCCTGGAACTCTGTATTTGTCAGTTCCGCGAATCTGATCGAAGCATGGATGAAGTGTAAGATTTCCGCTGAACAGAAGTCTTGTCTGAACATTATGGTCTTCGATATATCTTGTTACATCATTTCTCTTAAGTCCCGACTCAGGCTTCACGCTGATGAGGAATCCGAACCATGATGGATCAGAGTTCTCAGCTGGTTCTGGTAAAATGAGTACGTCCTCGAGGTCAGAAAGTGCCTCGCGAAGATACTTCCAGTTAGCCTTTCTCTTCTCTATAAAACTTGGGAACTTCTTCAGCTGCTCTACACCAACTGCAGCCTGCATGTCAGTCACCTTCAGGTTGTAGCCCAGGTGGCTGTAAACGTACTTATGATCATAACCCTGTGGGAGCTGGCCGAACTGGCCATCAAATCTGTGTCCACATATATTATCGTGACCAGATGGGCATACGCAGTCGCGGCCCCAGTCTCTAAGACTCTTCACGATACGATTAAGCAGCGGATCATCAGTGTAGACACATCCACCTTCGCCCATAGTCATGTGGTGTGGTGGGTAGAAGCTGCTGGTTCCGATGTCGCCCCAAGTTCCTGAGAACTTAGTCACACCGTCGATTGTATACTTTGTACCCAGCGCGTCGCAGTTATCCTCAACGAGCCAGAGATTGTACTTATCACAAAATGCTTTAACCGCCTTTAGGTCAAATGGGTTACCCAGTGTGTGCGCGATCATTACTGCCTTTGTCTTATCTGATACAGCAGCCTCAAGAAGCGCTGGATCTATGTTGTAATCAGGAAGCTTCACGTCCACAAATACTGGAACAGCACCGTACTGAAGAATAGGTGCAACTGTTGTAGGGAATCCTGCTGCAACTGTAATGACCTCGTCGCCAGGAAGCACCTGTCTCTCTCCAAGAAGTGGAGATGTAAGAGTCATAAATGCAAGCAGATTTGCTGAAGATCCGCTGTTTACGAGGTTTGCAAATCTTACTCCGATCCACTCAGCGAAGTTCTTCTCGAACTCATCTGAGAATCTACCAGTTGTAAGCCAGAAGTCCAGAGTCGCATCCGTGAGAGATAGCATTTCCTTCTCATCATATACACGACTTGCGTAGGAGATTCTGTCTCCTTCTTCAAATGGCTTCTCCTGCTCAGGTTTCTTAAACTCGTTATAGTATTCAGCCACAAGGCTCTTGATTTCCTCGCGAGCCTCAGCCTCGCTATTCCATTTACCCATTTTCTACTCCTTATATATATTATTCGAAAAATTCCGCAATTTCGTTATCCATTTCCTCGGCAACCTTTTCAGGTTCCAGGATACGGCGCTGTGAGAATCTCACAACCATCTCGATGGCCTTGTCGATGCCCCAAACAGGCTTCCAACCGAAGACCTGCTTGATCAGCGAGCAGTCCAGCTTCAGGAAGTTCGCCTCGTGAGGTCCGCCATCATGACGATTCTCCCAAGATACCGTGCCAAATGAGTCCGCCCCGTCGCTGTTATTCCAAGCAGCGCAGAACTTAGTCACTATATCACCAGTCGTCACACAATCGGCATCATCTGGTCCCACATTGTAGAAACCAGCCTTCGACTTATCCTCATACTGCGCCTTCGCTATCGTAAGATAGATATTCAGCGGCTCCAGTACATGCTGATAAGGACGAGTTGAGTAAGGATTACGAACAATGATAACGCCTTCCTTCGCCTCAGCCGCTCTCACGCAGTCAGGAATAATTCTGTCAGGTGCAAAATCGCCACCGCCGATAACATTTCCCGCACGAGCAGTAGATACCGCAACGTCCATATCGCAGTAAAATGAATTAATATAGCTATGTGTAACAAGCTCGGAGCATGACTTCGAGTTCGAGTAAGGATCGTAGCCATCCAGCGGCTCATTCTCGCGGTAGCCCCAGCACCACTCATTATTCTTGTAGACCTTGTCAGTCGTAACATTCAGAAAAGACTTAACGCTAGCAGTCTGGCGAACTGCTTCGCAAATGTTAACGGTACCCATAACATTTGTCTCATAAGTTCCCACTGGATCCTTGTAAGACTCTCTCACGATTGGCTGAGCAGCCAGGTGAAATACTATCTCCGGCTGTACTTCTTCGAAGACGCGTATCAGCTTCTCACGGTCGCGGATGTCGCCCACCACGTGATTAATCTTCTCAGCAATCCCCGCCTCCACAAAGAGGCTAGGATCAGTAGGTGGCTCCAACGAATAACCAGTTACCTCAGCCCCCGCTCCAATCAGAATCTGACAGAGCCAGCTGCCCTTGAAACCAGTGTGCCCCGTAATGAGCACCTTCTTACCCTTATAAAACTCTAAATCATTCTTCGTCATTATCCTATCCTTCCAAAATGAGTCACTTCCACGTTCGACGTAACTGCTGACTCATTTTTGAGTCACCTCCACGTTCGACGTAACTGCTGACTCATTTTTTACTTCGTAAATCGAGCGCTGTTTGTGCCACGCTGTTTCACAGCGTGATTTCCTGTGCTTCGCACAGTCAATATTCTGCTTCGCCATTTGCTCGCAGAATGCATCCTCACCTTCGTTCGGACGTTCGATTTACTTCGTAAATCGAGCGCTGTTCCACACCATCCATGGAGCTTCATTTTTCTCGATGAGTTCGTTCAGCTTATCCATTTCGCGCTTTGTATCCATGCACTGCCAGTAACCATCGAACTCATATGCCATCAGCTGTCCATCAGCTGCAAGTCCCTTCATTGGTCCCTGCTCGAAGACAGTCTTATCATCCTCAAGATAATCGAACACGCCCGGCTCAAGTACCATGTAACCACCATTGATTCGGGAGCTGTCCTCCTTATCCTTCTCGCGGAAGCTTGTGATCACACCGTCATTTGTGATGTCCAGGATTCCAAATCTCTGGCTGATCTTTACCGCTGTGATAGTCGCAAGTCTGCCGTGGCTCTTGTGGAACTCCAGCAGTCTCTGCAGGTTAATATCGCAGACGCCATCACCGTATGTCAGCATAAATGTCTCATCACCAACATACTCCTGAACCCTCTTCAGACGTCCGCCAGTCATTGTATTTAGACCAGTGTCAACTATGGTAACCTTCCAAGGCTCGGCAACATTGTTGTGCACTGTCATCTTGTTCTCGCTTGTAAAGTCAAATGTGATATCCGAGTTGTGCAGATAATAATTTGCGAACCACTCCTTGATCACATGCTGCTTGTATCCAGCACAGATAATGAACTCGTTGAACCCATAAAATGAGTACTCCTTCATAATGTGCCACAGAATAGGCTTACCACCAATCTCGATCATTGGCTTTGGCTTAAGATGACTCTCTTCGCTAATTCGTGTGCCGTAACCACCGGCAAGCATTACAACCTTCATTCAGATCCTCCTGTATCACTCTAGATAACATTTCTCTAGAACACTAATTCTAGATTCTCTTAATTCTGTCGATTGCCTCTACAGTATTCTCGTAGCTTCCAAATGCAGTCAGTCTGAAGTGTCCCTCTCCGCTTGGTCCGAAACCGCTTCCAGGAGTTCCGACAACATTTGCCTCCTTAAGCAGGTAGTCGAAGAAGTCCCAGCTACTCATTCCGTCCGGAGTCTTAAGCCAGATATATGGTGCATTTACACCACCAGAAACTGTGTATCCAACCGACTTCAGTCCCTCTAAAATGTATCTCGCATTCTTCATATAATAAGCAATCTGTTCCTGAGTCTCGCGCTGTCCCTCGTCAGAGAAAACCGCCTCGCCCGCACGCTGTATGATATATGGTGCGCCGTTGAACTTAGTACCGTGGCGTCTTGCCCACAGGCTGTGAAGCATGTTGCCCTCAGCATCCTTGATATCCTTAGGAATTACAGTGTATCCAAGACGAGTTCCTGTGAAGCCCGCATTCTTTGAAAATGAACGGATTTCGATAGCGCATCCGCGAGCGCCCTCACACTCGTAGATACTATGAGGCACGTCAGCCTCTGATATATAAGCTTCGTACGCTGCATCGTAAATGATGACTGCGTCGACTTTGTTTGCGTAATCAACCCATTTCTGGAGCTCACTCTTAGTGATAGTTGCACCAGTTGGATTGTTAGGGAAGCAAAGGTAGATTACATCTGGAACTACTTTCTCACCATTTGCACACAGGATTCCATCATCGCCCGGAATCTCAGGTGCGTAGCCATTCTCAGCAGTACAAGGCATGTAGCAAACATCGCTCCAAAGACCAGTTGCTTTGTCGTAGCTACCCGTTCTACCTGCCATAACATTTGTATCAACATATACAGGATATACAGGATCGCACACAGCAATCTTCACGTCTCTCGCGAAAATCTCCTGAATATTTCCTGAATCAGACTTTGCGCCGTCGCTGACAAAAACTTCGTCCGCATGAACCTCAGCACCAAGTGGCTTAAATGCTTTCTCTACGATAGTCTCTCTAAGAAACTGATATCCGAGATCAGGCGCATAACCCCTAAATGTATCTGCCGACGCCATCTCATCAACCGCCTTATGCAGTGCATTTATAACAGTTGGGCAAAGTGGCTGTGTTACGTCGCCGATACCCAGACGAATAATCTTCTTGTCAGGATTCTCCTCTGCAAATGCAGCTACCTTCTTTGCGATTGTCGAGAAGAGGTAACTTCCCGGCAGCTTCAAATAATCTTCATTAACCTTAATCATAACTACTTCCTCTTACTACTACTGAATACTTAGTATTCTTTTACTACCTTCGAATACTAGCTTAGTATTCTTTTAATACTTTCGAATACATTTTCTGCATTCTATACATCAAGTACCTTCTAGTACTCTCCTTCAAATACTGTGGTCGCAGGACCTGTCATAAATACACTGTTCTCCTCACGGTCCCAGCGAATCTTCAGATCACCGCCAAGAAGTGACACCGTCACCTCTTCATCAGTCTTGCCATTTATCATGCAGGCAACCGCAGTCGCACATGCACCAGTTCCGCAGGCCATCGTCTCGCCCGAGCCGCGCTCCCACACGCGCATCTTAACATGAGTCTTATCAATCACCTGAACAAACTCAGTATTAACACTCTCAGGGAATATGCTATGCTTCTCGAAAAGCGGACCAACGATTTCTATAGGGAAATGCTCCGTATCATCTACGAATACTACGCAATGTGGATTTCCCATGGAGATACAAGTTCCATAGTAAAATGTCTGCTCCACCGATAGCTTTGCAGCCTTACTACTCTCTGTCGTAGAATCCATGATTGAGATTCCCATATTTGAGACAACCTTCTGCTTCTCATCCAGATAAGGATTCTTCACCGGATTAACATCTATAAGGCTTCCCAGCTTGGATGGAGAATAGCCCTCCACAAGCTTCACAGGTATATCTGCCGGTTCAAAGATTGGCGCGCCCATATTAACTGTGGCTGCATATACAACCTTTCCATTATTAGATACGCCCTGATATCCCTCGACATCCTCAACTCTCTTCGTAAAAAGATTCAAAGTTTTGATACCCGACAGAGTCTCGATAGTAATGATCTTCTTGTCCGTAAGTCCATGATCATACACGTACTTACCAACACATCTAATACCATTTCCGCACATCTTTCCGCGGGAACCATCGAGATTGTACATATCCATCATAAAATCCGCCTTTTCACTGGCGCGTATCAAAATAAGCCCATCCGAGCCTATTCCAAAATGTCGGTTGCTAACACGAACCGCCAGTTCAGACGGATTATCTATTCGCTCTTCTATAGCATTTACATATACATAATCATTTCCGATGCCATGCATTTTTGTAAATTTCATGATTAGATTTCCTTTCATTTTCCCCGCACTTTTCGTGCATCGGGACGCAAAAAATCAACCTACATAATACCACAAAAAGTAACCTATGAAAACCCTTTATTCTAGCAAAACGAGGATGTCGGAGCTAATTTGCTCTAACATCCCCATTCCATAATCATTATATATTCTTTTTTAATGCAATACCCCTGAAATTACTTAGTAACATAAGCCGCTTTATCAGCCAGCCAACGTCTACCATTGGTTGTGTCACCAGCCTCAAGAGTTTCACCATTTCCGATATACATCGCTACGTGGCCGATTCCTGTACCACAGTCGTTTTCAACATCGCCACTGTAGTAGAACAGCATATCTCCCGGCTGAACCTCAGACATCCAGACCTCATTTGCCGCAAATGTAGCAAACTGTGCGCCTGCATTATGTGGAAGGCTGTATCCCTCACTCTGATATGACAGCATCACGAATCCTGAACAATCTGTTCCAGCCATAGTTCCGCCGCCATAAACATATGGGAAGCCCAGTGAAGCAGCCGCATACTGTATTACTTTATTCTTAGATTCCGAAGGAGCGCCACCCATTGGAGGAACATTATAACATCTAACTCCGCCTGAGTATGCATATCCCTGACTATCAAAGCTTATATATTCATTATCGATTATTTCTGTAGTACTAGTAGCATGCCAGGAATCATCCGATGACCAAAGCTTATAACCATAGCCATCCCACTCCCAGTAAGCACTGTCGCCAGTCCAAGCACCCGAATGATCAACGTAGTAGCCGTCAATCCACTGTCCGGTTGGCTCACCATTTGGCTTCTCAGCCTTTTCCTGCAGACTTCCATCGAAGTTGAAGTAATAATACTGGCCGTCAATCTCTTTCCAAGTCGACCTTATCATATATCCATCTTCGCCAAAGTAATACCAGGTTCCATCTACGCTAAGCCACTGATCTGTTGGATACCAGCCCTTATTATTCTCAAACCACCAGCCCCAGTCGCCCTTGTACCAGTCGCCGGTAGTCTCATCATCTCTCGCGCCGTCAGTTCCAAGATACCAACCATCTACGTAGCAATTCTTGCTGACTCCCTTATCCTCAGGAGACTTTCCGAGATGATACCATTTATCATCAATTTGCTGCCAACCTGTAAGCATTGCACCGTCTTCATCGAAAATGTAATCTCCACCTTCAATGTTTACGCGCCCGGTCGCAACTTTCAGCTCCTCATCTACATAGTAGTACTTCGAATTAACATACACGAAGCCTGTCTCGTTAGCCAGTTCTTCAGCATTTGCGTCATCGACGTCCTGCTCTTCAGCTGCCAAAGCAGCGTCAGAATCAAATGAACCAAGATAATAAAGTGTTGCACCAATAGTCTGGAACCCTTCCATCAAGATGCCGTTAGTATCGAAGAAATACTTTCTACCATCTATAGTATTCCAGCCTCTTACAGGAGAATTATCCTTATAATATGCATATCCTTCATACGCCTGGTTATAAACCCAGCCAGATAATTCCTTCTTATTGCTCGCACTCTCGTCCGATATTTCATCTGCATTTTTGTCTTTACTATCCGCGTCAGATTTTTCTGCATCCGTCGCAGTCGCCTTCTCAGCACTCACCACTAGCTGAGAAGAAGTTATGCCGCTGATCTGTGCCGCCTCTGCCGGAAGAGTATTCATACCCATGCCCAGAGCCGCCGTTCCAAATGCGGTCATAATCGCAAGTCTCTTAAATCTCACCATTCAGCAATTAACCCCTTTTTTCTTCATTTCCAAGTAACGCCAAATATCTTCTCAAATATTCATTTTATAGAAGATATTATAACATATTTCATACTCTACTATAAAGACGCATCTAAAATGTATCAAAAAAAATCAGTATATATTTCAATAAAAGTATCAAAATATATTTCAAAAATACTGTATCAAAAAAATGTATCAGAAAAGTTTCAAACAGGAAAATAACAAAAAACAGGAAGCCCGCATTCGGACTTCCTGTAAATGATTCATTTATAATCGATATCAGAATTACTCGATTACGTATGGAATAAGTGCTACCTGTCTAGCTCTCTTGATAGCTGTAGTAAGCTCTCTCTGATGCTTAGCGCAAGTACCAGTAATACGACGAGGAAGGATCTTTCCTCTCTCGGAAATGTACTTTCTAAGCAGATTAGCATCTTTGTAATCAATCTTCTGATTCTCATCTGAGCAGAATACGCAGACCTTTCTTCTTCTGTGCATAGGTCTTCTTCTCATTGGCGCTGCTCCGCCATCTTTATTACCGTATGGCATTACATTTACCTCCAATTAAACTATTTCTTAAATGGGAGATCGTCCTTTGTTCCGTCAGGAATGTTCATAAAGCCTTCAGCACTAGCGTCGCTAGTTGCAGGAGCAGACTGTGGCTGATATCCTCCCTGTGATTCGGAGTCCTGAGCTCTCTTGCTCTCAGCGAATTCCTGATCCTCTACAACTACGTCTGTAGTATAAACCTTCTGGCCTTCTTTGTTAGTGTAAGAGCCTGTCTGAATACGTCCTGATACGACAACCTTTGTGCCCTGATGCAGGTACTTCTCAGCAAACTCACCACTCCTGCCGAATGCTACGCAAGAGATAAAGTCAGCATTCTGCTGATCATCTCCGCCTTGTCTATTAAATCTTCTGTCAACAGCAAGTGTATATCTTGCTATACAAAGCTGATCTCCGCTTTGTCCATTTGAATATCTAACGTCGGGATCTCTAGTGAGACGTCCCATAAGAATAACCTTATTCATATAACCCTCCTGATCAAATCGATCTAATTAAGCGTCCTGCTTAACTATGAGGAATCTGAGGACGTTATCGTAGATACGCAGATGTCTCTCGATGAATGCAGGAGCATCTTCTGGGCCTTCAAAATGAATGAAGTAATAATATCCCTCAAGCATATCCTGAATCTCGTATGCGAGTCTCTGCTTACCCTTCTCATCGATGTCAGTGATTGTGCTGCCAGACTTTGTTACACGATTCTTTACTCTCTCAAGTGTAGCAGTTCTAACGTCATCATCAACCTTTGAGCTAAGTACTAACGCAATCTCATACTTGTTCATATTTTGCACCTCCTTATGGTCTTTTCCGGTTTCCACCCATGTCAGTCTCAAGTGCGGATGGAAACAAGGATTCTTACATCACAGAGTCTTAATGTAACATAATCCCCCACCAAATGCAAGCACTAATTTAAATGAGTCACCTTGCACGTCCGACGTAGAGGTGACTCATTTTTGAGTCACTTCTACGTCGGACGTAAAAAGTGACTCATTTTTCGTCCACTACCTGGAAGATGATGAACTTCAGGTAGTAGCTCTCGTCCGCCGCCCAAAGTATTGGATGATCAGGCGCCTGCGTCCTGAACTCCACCTGACGCAGCCTCTTATGCACCGCTTTGGCCGCCTCTTTAATTGTCTTCGTGAAAAGTTCCTGTGTCATAAAATGTGAGCAGGAGCATGTCGCAAGATAACCTCCATCCTTAACAAGCTTCAGGCCCTTCATATTTATCTCTCTATAACCCTTGACCGCCTTCTTCGTTGCCTCTCGTGACTTGGTAAAGGCAGGTGGATCGAGTATCACAACGTCAAACTTTTCGCCCTCTTCCACAAGTCGAGGAAGCTCATCGAACACATTTGCAGCCTTGAACTTCACTTTGTCGTCCAAATGATTTAACACAGCATTTGCCCTTGCCTGCTCAACCGCAAACTCAGATATATCAAGTCCAAGTACGCTGCTAGCTCCGCCGAATCCCGCATTTAATGCAAATGTACCCATATGCGTAAAGCAGTCTAAGACCTTCTTGCCGCGGCATATCCTCTGCATCGCCAGTCTATTGTACTTCTGATCAAGGAAAAATCCAGTCTTCTGGCCATTTACAACATCAACCATGTAGTGAATGCCATTTTCGACAATCTCAACATTGGTATCAAATTCCTCTCCAATAAATCCCTTATGCTGAGGAAGTCCTTCTTTCTTGCGCTCCCTAGAGTCGCTTCGCTCGTATACGCCTCGTATAGAAATGTTATCTTCCGCCAAAACTTCCTTAAGCTGCTGAACAATTTCTTCCTTATATATATCAATTCCGAGTGCAAGAGATTCCACTACGAGAACATCTTCGTACTTATCTATGGTAATACCAGGCAGAAAGTCCGCCTCACCGAAAATGAGTCTACAAGAACTAAGATCATGAGGAGCAAGCACAGTCTTCCTATACTCCCACGCAGCCTTCACCCTATCACGAAAAAACTTTGCATCAATAGTAGTTTCAGGATTCCTGCTTAGCATTCTCACACGAATCTTAGAATTATCATTTATATATCCAACTCCCATAGGGTAATCATCAAAATCAACAAGACTAACAATATCGCCATTTTCATACGAACCATTAACCACATCAATCTCATTATCAAATACCCACGCTCCCCCAGCCTTAAGGTATCTGCCTTCACCCTTACGAAGTTTTACAACTGCTCTATCTTCCATACAACGTCTCCAATATAAAAATATTACATAGAATACTATAATAAGATATAACATTCAACAAAACAAAGCAAAATGTAATGCAAAAAACAAAAAAAAGATAAACCGATCAAGGTTTATCTTTAAAGTGCCCAGAGCCGGAATCGAACCAGCGACACGAGGATTTTCAGTCCTCTGCTCTACCAACTGAGCTATCTGGGCGTTTAAATCTATCAAATAATATTACGTTTCAATGGTACAAGTAGCGGGGATAGGATTTGAACCTATGACCTTCGGGTTATGAGCCCGACGAGCTTCCAGACTGCTCCACCCCGCGATATTAAATTAAAAATGGAAGGTGGTGGATTCGAACCACCGAAAGCGTCGCTAACAGATTTACAGTCTGCCCCCTTTGGCCACTCGGGAAACCTTCCATAAAAGAAAAGCCGATATTCGGACTCGAACCGAAAACCTGCTGATTACAAATCAGCTGCTCTGCCAATTGAGCCATATCGGCATATTCTTATGGGGCCTACAGGGCTCGAACCTGTGACCCTCTGCTTGTAAGGCAGATGCTCTCCCAGCTGAGCTAAGACCCCAAATATTTAATTATCGACCCAAACGGGACTCGAACCCGTGACCTCCGCCGTGACAGGGCGGCGCTCTAACCAACTGAGCCACTGGGCCATTACACATTTAACAGTGCAAGGTACATTGTACCTTCAAAACTTCATACAGTCAATAACTTTTTTCAAGACCATTACGTATCTTCCTAAAATCTAGGAAAAGCTCACGACCTATTAGTACTCCTCAGCTTAACATGTTACCATGCTTACACCCAGAGCCTATCAACCTCGTAGTCTTCGAGGGGTCT
>CACWGK010000075.1 GCA_902760415.1 uncultured Lachnospiraceae bacterium | reverse complement strand
TCGCAAGCTTATCAGTTGTAATCCAAAGGCAGCCCTTTTCAGAATCAACATTTACTAAGTTAAGATCCGGTTCATGATTAAACTGCCATATACTACGAAGTCCAAAGCATCCATACCTCTCTTTATCCTTCTCATACATGGAGCCGATATCATATCTAAAGTCATCGCTATCTACAAGCGGCTGATACTTGTAGTCCGGACGAAAGCTCGTAACTTCCACTCGCTCAGATGCCTTTCCATCCTTACCAAATACTGGAACTCTATCCTTCCAGGTAACCGGAACCAGTACAGGAAGTCTTCCAATAGCTCCACTATCCTGGAACATAATCGAATGCCACACCCCCTCAGGTCCTTCCACGATTCCGCCCTGTGCTATGCCAGAGTTTCTATATCCCAGATCATCATCAAAAAGATTTCCATCTGTTAGATCTATATTCGTGAACTCTCCCTCTAAAGAATCCGAGACGAAGCATGCTTCAACACGTCTCCATCTATTTCTCTTAGAATGTATCAGAAAGAGGTAATATCTTCCATTTATTATATATATATGTGAACCTTCATAGCCAAGACTTGGATTTCCCGCATCTGTCACTATGACACGTGACATACCATCCTTCTTAGGAGCTGTCATCTCATCATTTAACTCTGTAAGATATATATCAGTATTTCCATATACGATATACTTCTTAACTTCTCTCTTTCCGTCCTTTTCCTGAACATCAAAGAGAAGTGAGGCATCGTGATAGAAGCCTTCGACATAACTTTTCTCCCACGGTCCATCTATCTGATTAGAACGGTAAAGATATGTCTTCTGAGTATCGTTGCATACAAAGAGAATATAGAATATACCCTCAAAATATCTAATGGTTGCAGCCCACATTCCTTTACCATATACCTGATTCTTATCAGTTAGAGTCTGCCCCGGTGTACTATCCAGCCTTTCATATACAAAGGACGCATGTTCCCAGTTAACAAGATCATAGGACCTCAGTATCTCAGCACCTGGCATAAAATGCATCGTCGTACTTATCATATAAAATGTATTATCTACACATATAACATCAGGATCAGGAAAATCCATTTTGATAATAGGATTTGTTCCAATCATAATCCACCTCCATATACGGACTAAAAAAAGAGTCAACCGATTATGCATCGGTCGACTCCTATTATACATATGATTCTTGCATATACAATCGTATACTTTATTTATTTGTTACGATATTTTACTTAGATTACTTGTATAGAGTAATTACTTAGATTGTAATATTCTCTCCAACAAGTCCTACGTAAGCACCCTGCTTTGCCTCAGATGCATCTGGATGAGCGATGAGCCACTTGTTTCTAGCCCAAAGCATCTTGTCTTCCTCATTCTTTACAGCACCCTTCTCAAGATCTGTATTAGTGTTCTTTGGAAGAACTACTGCAACTCTGAATCCATCATCTGTTACCATACATGGTGCATAATGAAGTGATGTAGCGTATACTTCAACAACTGCGCCTGCAGGTGCCTTAAATGCAACTACATCAGCTGTATTAAGCTTTCCATCAACAATCTTCTCCTGCTTAGCAAGAAGAAGTACGAAATCTGTAGCACCGATATTGATCTCGCTGTTTCTGTGATACTCAAGACAGTTAAGTGCCTTGTTATATCCCCAGCACATACCGAGCTCTATAGGCATACCACCAAATGCATTATCTCCGAGTTCCTTCATGATACCACAAGCCTCAAGTGAATCGATCCATGGCTCGTATGCAACGCCCTCAGCAGGCATATCAACTGCTTCCATAGCCTTTACAAGCTCGCTTGTATCATATCCCTCAAGAACCTTACCAAACTCAGCAAACTCAGGATCAAATACAGAATAAATTGTCATCTTAGTTACCTCCTAATAAATACTTTATTAATACACCTTGCCGCGCAAGATAATTTTTAATAATTCTCACTTTATCACACGAGTGTCATTATATCACATAGCCGCTTTACCTTCAATAAACCATCTATGATTATCTCCATAAAAAATGTAACTTTTGTAGCCATCGATATACACAGTATATCTTAGGCCCGTTGCCCCCGCGATAAGACTTGCTGCACGCTTCACTTCTGTTATCTTCTGTATCTCATATGTTGTATCATCATCCCAGAATATCTTCTTCGGAATTAGCCCACCATCTTTTGTAAATACCGCATCCACTTCAACATATATTTTCCTTGGACTTTCTACTTCATTCATTTCTTATCACTTCCTCTCTATATATTCCTCATTCAAAGCGCTTTTCGACAGTATAAATCTAAATATTTTAGAATTCAAGGGAAATTTTATGATAATTTTAATCTTATTTATAGATTTTACTTGAATTATGCCACAATAAATAGTATATTTACTTATATAGTATCTAGGGAAACCACAAGATATTCCAGGAGAATACCAAAATGAAAGAATTAAAAAAATCTAAAAATATATCTAACGACAGCAAAAGTGCTACGGAACTCGGAGAGATTCTTAAGGAGCATAGGAAGAAAGCACGCCTCACACAGATTGAAGTCGCTGAGGAACTTACTGCTGCAGGTTATCCTATACAGAATAAGAGTATATATGCCTGGGAGAAAGGAAAGGCTACTCCAAACCCTAACCAGTTTCTCTTACTGTGTAAGCTATACGGAATAACAGATATATATTCAACTTTTATTGAGCCAAATCCTGATAATCCATTTTCTGAACTTAATGAGGCAGGAAAAGAAAAAGCCCTGGATTATATAAGAATCCTAGGACTAACGGAGGAATATAGTCTGGGAACAAAAAAGAAGAAGTCCACAAGAAAGATTCATATCAAGGAAAGAGAAGTTGGGGAACGCGAGCTTCCACTATATCTTCTCGCCGCTTCAGCCGGAACTGGAGAATTCCTGGATAGTGAAGCTCATGAGATGGTTGTTGTCGGAAGCGAAGTTCCGGAGAAAGCAAGCTTTGGCATAAGACTCAACGGTAACAGCATGGAACCACGTTATATGAACGGCCAGATTGTCTGGGTATATAGAACAACCGAACTCTTCGATGGTGATATCGGAATCTTCTATCTTGATGGACAAGCCTACTGTAAGAAGCTTCATAAAGGAAATGGATTCGTAGAACTCTTGTCCTTCAATCCTGCATACAAACCTATAAAAATAAATGAAGCTAGCGACTTCAAGATCTTCGGAAGGGTTGTGTCGTAGCTCCATTTTCTATCTAAGAATATATTCTTTTTACATCAGCAACAACAGAAGTAGTTCCTAGTATTACTATGTTGTTGCTCTTTTTTTTCGCGATACTTATAGCTTCTTCTACACTGACTGTCTGAACAGTCTCTATACCAGTATTGCATAGAACTTCTCGCTGTTTATCAGTAAAGACATAGTGTGGATTTGAGGACCTGGTCAATATAATCTGAGAAGATATATCTGACATTTCTTTAGCCACACCCAAGTAATCCTTATCATCAGGAATACCGATTACTATTGTTATACTATCCTTTGCATCTCCTAGACCCAGATTACTTAGTACATCCTTTACAGCACTGCAGCTCTCTCGATTGATACATGCATCCAGCATAATAAATGGAGATGATGATAAGACTTCCATTCTTCCTGACCACTTTAGAGTAAGTAGTGATTTTCTAATCATTTCTATATCATAAGGAAGACCATAGTCTTGAAAGATATCTTGGCAGATAGCCATCGCAAGAGCAGCATTTTCAGCCTGATGCTTTCCCAATAGCGGAACCAAAATATCCGAGTAACGTTCCTCTCCTATGTGAACATCAAATAGCATCCCCGACCTTTCAAACCTTATATTCTCCGCCCAGAAATCCTTTCCGTACTCTTTAAGCTTAACTCCGAGGCCCGACGCTCTATCCCTAATAACACTAAGCGCTTCAGGTGACTGCTCAGCTATATATACACATTTCTGTCCCTCAGTTATGATATGGGACTTATCATATGCTATCTCGGAAAGAGTATCTCCCAGCTCCCTCGTATGTTCAAGGAAGATTCGATTGATAACTGAATACTCGTGAGGGATACTATTTACATCATCAAATCTCGCGCCCTTGCCGCATTCAAATATATTATAGTCGGTATGTTCCAAATCAAAATAATCAAGAGCCAGCATTGCCTGAATACCCATAGGGCTTATATATTCATTTTCGGGCAACCCAGCATCTATCTCTTCTATCTCAGACTCTATCGCAGAAACACGACTTGTAAAATCCTCATCTGATATAGGGACTCCATTTACACGAAATCTCTCGCAAAAGTTAGATATATGAGGACTCGTCATAAGTCCAACTCTCTTTTTAGTCGATAGGATCTGCGAGATCATGCACGCTACAGAGCCTTTACCTTTACTTCCTGTAACAAGAACTGCCGGCGTCTTGGATCTGCTGATTATTGCATTCTTCGTTAGTTCGGGATGTCTCTTGGAAGAATCCTTATCGCTATAATCTATGAACTTTTCAGCTTTCAGATATGACTTATATATAAAATCTTCAGCTTCTACTTTATTCAATCTCAAAATCCTCTTTTATAGTTCTAAGTATATGTCCTGCTATATTCTGCCCTGAAGCCTCTTCGATTCCTTCGATTCCTGGCATAACATTTATCTCACAGAAGTAGAGCTCGTCTTCTATATCACTAGCCTCTTCCGGTGACTTGCCAAAGAGTAGATCGATGCCTAAGAAATCAAGCTTCGTCTGGGCATATATATCTGCCGCAATCTTCTGAAGCTTAGGAGTAATCGCATGGGACTCCACACTAGCACCTAGCGCAACATTTGCACGAAAGTCTCCCTGAGATTTTCTTACCATGGCAGCGACTGCATTTCCCCTGATACTATAAAATCTAAGATCTCTACCGTAGCTGGTACTGATATATTCCTCGAAAAGCCATTCCTTAGACATATCATATTCAACGCTCAGCTTCTTATAGTCATCAGGCGTCTGAATCAGACTAATCTCGGCTCCCATAGAGTTTTCAAGTCCCTTGGCAACAAATGGGAGCCCGATAGTTTCTATAATAGTTTCATATGGCAAAAGCCCTGTTCCAAGAATGTACCTCGGAACACGGAACTCTTCGCTCCGAATAGACTTCACCTGATCAAACTTATTAACATACTTTGCAAATGCAGCATATGGGTTGTAGGTTCTAGTAACAAGTTCACTTAGCTCACCTGGCACCTTTCCCCATTTATATCTATTGATGAGGAAATCTCTTTTCTCAAGTGGTACTCCCGCATTATAGACCGTTCCATCTACAACATATGTATCATGAATACCTATAATACGAAGATCCATGCCAAGAGCTTTTGCCTCTTCTACAAGTCGGTTGCAGGTATACGCTCCCGACATATTATTATACTTTTCAACTAGATAACCCTTTAACACTGCTTTTATGTCCTTTTATTTTTTCTATCCTTTTATGATTCTTCTACTAGTGAAGTATGTTACGAAGAAGTAACCTCCGTAGATAACTACTATTATGAGCGCTGTCACGAAGATTGCAAGTCCCATACCATCAGATATAAAGATTTCAAGAATCTTACTTGCGGCGCGAAGTCCAAAGATTGAATGAATCACCGCAAAAAGCATAGGGAAGAAGAAAAAGAGTCCTATCTGCTTAAAGAGCGCTCTATCTATCATTTTTTCATCTGTACCAATTCTTCTAAGCACTGCAAATCTTTCTATATTATCCGCAGATTCCGATAATTCCTTAAGTGATAGAACTGCAGCACTTGCTATAAGGAAGATAACTCCTACGTATAAACTTACAAATGTAGCCATAGCGCCAAGTCCAACTGAACCAGCCTTCATAACTTCTTTTGTTGTAAAGAATATTCTCCACTCGGTAATGTCATCATTTTGATAATGTGATGAAATAAAGTCATTAATATACTTTTCTTCTGACTCTCTATCCTCCTTATTATCTGCAACATAGTCTGCAAAGAACATATTGAGACGTACAGTTGCATCTTCAACAAGACTATCCGGAACCACTATGACACCAGCATTACATTTGTTGATATTTAACTGAAAAGGACTTTCGATACATTTATCAAGAGCAGGACTAAGTTCACGTCCTCTATAAGTTATCTTTCTTCCTGCCTTCAGCGCATTATCACGAGCTTCCTTTACGATAGAAAGATCTGCAAAGACTGCATACTCATCTTCCCCCAGCTCTATAGACTCATTTCCGAAAACCTTGGCTAGTCTATTATAATCCGAAACAGACATTACATCTTCTTCTGCATCCTCAGTTACAAATGTATAGTAATTTAGAGCAGACTCAATATATTCACCCATAGTGTCTCCCATAGTTAGTCCCTCTGAGGAATATACATTCATAGCTTCTATATCCTTAAGACTAGACATATCTAGTCCCTCTGCAGCAAGAGTATCTGTAAGACCTGACTCAGGTACACTATCTCCTTCATAGATATGTCTTATAACCTGAAGATCCTTAGGAATATTATCCTTAATAGATGAATTCATAGAATAAGTAAGACTGATAGCACTTCCGAGAAGTACGATAGTAAGGAAAAGCATAAGGCAGATTACAGTCATAGACAGAACCATGGTGTTAGCCTTACTACTAAACTGTCTTAGAGTAAAACTGTTAAGCTTCTTCAGGTAATAACCCTTCATCTTTGTTGCTATAGTCAGAATACTTCCTGATACAGACCAGAAGATAAAAAATGTCGAAACAGCCCCCATGATGATGACCTTTACAAGGTCCTTTGGAGAAAACATTTGATCAACACTAAAACCTGTTGTAACAAGATAGTAAGCTCTTCCAAGAACTGCACATGATACTACAAAAACTATAAGACAAAGAACTGGATTATGCACCTTAAGCTTTTCATTCTTCTTTCCACCATAGAGAAGATCAATCAGCTTGCATCTTCCAACTGCTATGGTATTGAAGATCATAACAACCACATACATAAAGCCGAAGAATATAATAGTTTTAACAGCAGCCTTTCCAGAGAAAACAAATGTGAACTTACTCATATCGGCTTCAAACATATGAGCAACTGCAACACTCATAAACTGAGACATAACGACTCCAAGAAAAAGGCCGATAACCATCGATATGACTCCGATAAGAAATGTCTCTGTAAGAAGAATAGTCGACATACGTCTCTTACTCATTCCTAGAGTCAGGTACACACCAAACTCCTTCTTACGTCTCTTAATCATGAAGTTACTAGCATAGATGATAAGTGCACCCAGCACTATAGCTACAAATATACTGACACCACTTAAAAATGTATTCATCAGTACCATAATATCTCTAGCAGATTCAGATACACTTAACATAGCTGTCTGTGAATCAAGAGCATTAAATACATAGAAAATGATAACTCCGATCACGAGTGTGAAGAAGTATATAGAATAATCCTTCACGCTTTTTTTGATATTTTTTAAAGCAAGTTTATAAAGCATCGCCAGCGTCACCTCCTAATAATGAGATAACATCTATGATCTCGTTAAAGAACTCCTTTCGGGATTTCTGTCCACGAATGATTTCATTAAAGATCTTACCATCCTTTATAAAGATTACTCTCTTTGCATATGAAGCAGTAAATGCATCATGTGTAACCATCAGGATTGTAGCTGGGATAGCTTCATTTAGATACTTAAAGCTTTCTAGCAGCATTTTACTAGACTTTGAATCCAGCGCACCTGTTGGTTCATCTGCAAGAACAAGCTTAGGCTCTGTGATGATTGCACGTGCAGCTGCAACTCTCTGCTTCTGACCACCACTCATCTGATAAGGATACTTCTTCAGAACCTCTTCGATTCCGAGTGCTGAAGATATCTCCCTAATACGTCCATCTATCTTGGCCGCTCCCATGCCCTGTATAGAAAGTGCCAGGGCAATATTTTCATAAGCCGTCATCGTATCCAGAAGATTAAAATCCTGAAATACAAAACCAAGTTCCTCACGTCTGAACTTATTCAGAGCATTTCCTTTAAGCTTTGTGATATCCTTACCCGCAACATAGATATGACCTGATGTTACTTTGTCGATAGTCGAAATGCAGTTAAGCAGAGTAGTCTTACCGCTTCCACTGGCGCCCATGATCGCAACGTATTCTCCCTCATCAACCTCAAAGCTGATTCCGTCCAGTGCCTTTGTAAGGGACGACTTGCTACCATAGTATTTTTCGATTGAATCGATTTTTAGTATTCCTTCCATATTTCAATTCCTCTCTTCTTTTTTCATTTTCTGAAATGAGTATACCTCTTAAAAAAGAGAGCGTCGTTTTTCCAATCTTACTTAATATTACAATATTGTAACGTTCGAATATTTAGAGAACAGTTACACTACATCATAAAAATCTGATTTCTTTATCTTGATACTCACTCTGGTCCACTCCCCCTGCTCGGACTCGACGCTTATATCATGACCTAACTTCGCGCATAGTTCCTTCGCTATATAGAGGCCCATACCTGTTGACTTAGTACGTTCTCTACCATTATACCCTGTAAAGGATTTATCAAATACTCTCCTCAAATCCTGCTCTGGTATTCCAATGCCATTATCCTCAACAGATATAGTTACATTTTGCAAATCATCAACATTCACCAGCACTTTTACATATGAATGAGTCTCTTCTCTCTTATACTTAATACTGTTGGATATAAGTTGTCCCATAATAAAGACAAACCACTTCTGATCTGTCTTTGCCTCTAGACTCTTAAGATCACTATCTCCAGCTTCTATAAGGAAATCCATATTATTATCCTGAAGATTCTCGCGATATGTCATAGCCACATCATGTATAACATCCGCTACACTGACCTTGGATATATGATAATCCTTCTCGATACTTCCCGATCTCACATAATAAAGCACCTGATTAACAAGAGACTCAATTCTTCTGGTTTCCTCAAGAAGCTTCTTATATTCATTCGTCTCACCCGAAGCTGACTTCATAAGATTATGCAGTTTTAGACTGATTGCCGACAGAGGAAGTTTAACCTCGTGCAGCCACATTTCTATATATTCAGAGAAGTCCACACTCTGCTGCTGATATAGCTTTACATTCTCAGCCATAGATTTATCTATCTCATACAGCACTTCTTCCAGGAGACGTCCCTCTAAGAACTCAGCCTTTTCCATGGTCTCAAGAATAAGATAGGCCTTATCCAGCTTGGTTACACTATCGGATAATCTTTTATAAAATCCTTTCTTCCTGTTATAGTCATAGATATACGCTGATACCCAAGACACTAGAAAAAGACCGATTATAAGCGTGCTTGCAACCGGATTAACCTTAAATATAGTCAGCAGCCACAGTATTATTACACAAGTGGCTGCTGAAATGATTATCTCAACTTTTTTATCGCTTATATAACTTCGCGCTGTCATACCAAGATGTATCCTTGTCCCTTCCTTGTCTCAATCGCATTTTCGATTCCTACATCCGCAAGTTTTCCGCGGAGTCTGCATATATTTACTGTAAGTGCATTATCATTTAGATACTCACTATTATTCCATAAGTCCGTCATCAGATCATCACGGCTGACAATCTGTCCCTTATGATTATAAAGAAATGACATGATCAGCATTTCATTTTTCGAAAGAACCATCTCAGTTCCATCTCCACTTATTATCATACCACGTCTAAAATCTATCCTGGCACCTCGATAATCCACCTCTTCCGAACTGCCACCTATTCTTTTAAATATATTACCTATCCTAAGCAAAAGTAATGTCGGATTATACGGTTTTGTGATATAATCGTCCGCGCCGTATCCCATAGATACCAGCTCATCTCTCTCGGCGTCGCTGCTCGTTACCATTATCACAGGAACATCCGAAACCTGTCTTACTTCGCGCAGGATATCCTTACCATTCTTAAAGGGAAGATTTATATCAAGGAGTACCATATCTGGAGAAGCCTTTAATATATCTTCTACCGAATTATCAAACTTTTGCATCGTCTCAGCGATATACCCTGACGTATTCAGAAGTATCACTATCTCATCTCTTATGCTTTCATCATCTTCAAGTATTAGTATTTTCTTCATATCACGATGTCCTGTTATTTCCTTAATCTGACATATCAACGTCAAGTGTCGCACATGCCTTATACTGTGGATAAAGTTCGCTTAACTCTGCCACAACTTTATCATATATGCTTTTCCTATCTTTGATATCAAAATCTATAATGACATCAAATCTATAACTCTGCTCTACCTCATCAAAGTAGAAGCCATGAACCTCAAGTATCTCCTTATACTTGCCGCAAACTTCTCTAACCTTTGCCTCTATCTTAGCTGACTCGTAATTACTTGTATTTACTGAATAAACCGATACACCAGTTATAATAACCCCCGTCTCCTGGAATACTTTATCGCCAATCTGTCTCTCCAGTTTATCGAGTTCCTTCACCGTCATCGTATCGGGAACTTCAACATGTAGTGAACCAACAAGTCTATCTGGACCGTAGTTATGAATCACGAGATCATACACTCCAGTAACTTCCTCAAATGAATCAACCACAGTTGACTTCACTTTCTTAGAAAGCTCTGAATCAATTCTCTTACCTAGCAGCTCACTTATAGTATCCATAAGTATATCGTAACCTGCCTTCAGAATTATAACTGAAATGATTACTCCAAGATAACTCTCAAGACTAAGACCTGTAAGCATAAAGATAATAGCAGCTATAAGTGTTGCTGTAGATATAATAGCATCGAAAAATGCATCTGTTCCCGAAGCTATAAGTGAATCGGACTTTACCTTCTCTCCAGTCTTCTTTACATATGTGCCTAAGATCAGTTTAACAAAGATTGCAACTACTACGATCACTATAGTCACTACCGAATAATCCGGAGTCTGAGGATGTATAATCTTCTTAATCGACTCGACTAATGCTGCAAAACCTGCATACAGTACGATAACTGCTATCACCATAGCTGTAAGATATTCATATCTTCCATGTCCCAGAGGATGATCCTTATCAGGTGCTCTCGATGCAAGCTTTGTTCCCACTATCGTAATGATAGATGAAAGTGCGTCACTCAGATTGTTAACAGCATCCAGCACGATTGCAACTGAATGAGATAATAATCCAACTCCAGCTTTAAAACCCGATAGGAACAGGTTTGCGATTATTCCAATAATACTTGTCTGTATAATCTTCTTTTCTCTATCCATATAAACCCCTATTTATTTCTAATAGCCATAAGCCACGCCATAACATGCATAGCCTGCTTGAAGTTTCCTTCAGATATCATCTTCTCTATCTCTTCTGCCGAGTATCTCTCTACATTTAGGAACTCCATGTCATCAAGATTCTGTCCTGACACCTTCTTGCAGTTTCTAGCAACATAGATATATGCCATATTATCGGCAAT
>CACWGK010000074.1 GCA_902760415.1 uncultured Lachnospiraceae bacterium | reverse complement strand
CGAGGTGACTCTTGATGAGTATTTTGATTACATCAGTATGGACGATATCACCTACCGTTTTATTGGTGTGTTAAATGATCTCTCACCACTGCTTTCAAGTTACAGCAGCGCTGAGGGACGTGTGTTTATGCTGGCTAATAAGGTCTACAAGGATTATATCTTAAAGACTTATTCCGCAGAGATCGTGAAGCTGGGTACAGATCTGCAGATAAACTACGTCAGAGTTAGAAAGAATGGTTTCGATAATACAAATAGAGATAAGAAGCCTGATTATAAGAGCTTCGATATTATGATGAAGCTCGTTGATGTTATCCTATTCGCCAGAAAAAACTATGGTATGCCATACGTAGAAGGATTTTCAAGTGCTTTGAACTCGGGATGGCAAATGGCAAGCATTTTTTCGATAACATCAGGTTCTATCTTTTATGATATGCAGAAGGAATTTAAACGTAATATTATAGAACTCATTAATCTTGCAGATGCTTCGGAATTGGGAGGTTTTTATTCATCATATTACGCCAATAGTTCAGGCTCTATGAGTTTTCTTGTTGAGATGTATAACGAAAATCCTAAGTGGTTCGAAGACTTTATGGAGAAGGTGCTGAGTGCGGATATTGATACATTTGTTGGGTTGTTATTCTTCACTGTTCAGGAAGATCGTTTTATTCACAATAATCCAGAATTTGCAGATTGCTACATGGGTTATATGAGAAAGATTCTAGAGAGAGGAAATAAACTCGGACTGCTTTATTATGTAACAAAGCATTTGTTGAAGCCAAGTGTAAATCCATATCGCAGAGAACCACTGATTTATGGAGACAGCTGGACATTTGAGTGCCTGCTTAGTGCAATCGTTCCAATTCTTGAAATGGAAGGTGGTGTTTTTAAATGCACCGATATCGAGGATATAGATTCTGAAGAAGATAAGTGGACAATAGGTGTTGGATTGCTTGACTGGGATTTTACCTTCGATAGACTGATTAATTATTCGGCTTTTACTCTTGCTGTTGGAGAGGATATTATCCATAACGGAATAACCAAAGATTCTAAATGTTATGAATTTTTTTCAGCAATGAAAAAGAATAAGATTAAGATAATTACGCCGGATGGAGAATTACTCTGGCTCGAGATTCTCCGCGAGATTCATAAGACATTTCCAGAGCTTATTACTGAGGAACTTCTCAGCTCTATCAACGAGCAAAACGAAGAACTTTACTCACGTCTATCAGATAGATGTCCATATGACGCCGCCGTTACGGAAAGAAGACGTAGGGATGGTTCAGAACTTGTTAATGCGCCAGAGTGGTTTAGAGATGAAATTAAGAGAGTTATAAAATTATCTAAGCGAAATGAAATCCTTATGAGTCTTGTTAATAGAGGTGTTTTTGACTTCGCAGGGCAGAATCTATTCGATGAGTATATATATTTTGATCCAAGTATTGGCGAGGACATTGCTAATCAGTATATTAAATATTTATTTAATTGTGTTATGAGATATAAGTCCATAGGACCAAAGGACTTTAATCTTCCAAGTGATGACACAGAGATTGAGTATATCTTAAAGAACCTGATCTTACATTACTATGAGCTAGATGTTAATCCTACCAGCATGATGAAGTGGTGGATTCTGGATATCGAGAGAGCTGCAGACGAGGCTGGAGAAGATTGTAAGACTCCACTTATGTATCTTATGTATAAGCAGATCTTCGATGATACATTTGGCAAGGATCCAAGTCTTGAAACTGAGGGTACAGAGATTGCTGGAGGAATCAGTCCGATGCTGTATAAGGTTCGTGAGTCAGGAGAACTGGCGAAGTTCAAAGATAAAGACACAACATATGATACAGGGTATTCCTATGATCTGAGTGATGATGAGATAATCGAATACTACAGAAAATATGTATATGAATATGACGCTCTTCATTCATATAAGATTTACTTTGAGCTTATAAAAGAGGAGGATGTTATGAAGGAGATTTCTGGAAAACTCATCTGCTCAGCTGAGACAATAAAGCTCCTGAAGAAGTATGTAGAGCTTGGCGAGATTGATAAGGCGACAGAACTCGTTAAGGATGTGGTAGAAGGAAACAAATGGATCAACGAGGAGTTCTTCTTCAGCAAGAACCAGACTATCAATATGATATTCCAGAAGGGTGTCTATAGATATGCTGAGGACAATCTGAGATTCTTAGAGGCCTTAAAGGATATAACTGAAGATTCAGGTAATGGAGCGGATTTCAGTTATTATATAGATAGTCTTGTTGCAACTTTTGATCTACTTGTGGAAAGAATCGTGAAGTATGTTGAGATGGCATCCAGCTGTACACAGTATACAAGACTTACTTACTTTTACGATATACTGCTTTTCGTTCTTCACAAATATAAGATGTACGACAAGGCGATTAATGAATATATGGAAGAAATCACGGCTGTAGCTGAGGCTGTAATTGCTGAGGATGATCCAATAACTCATGATGATATGGAATGGTTATCTTCATATGTTGAGGCAACCCATGAGCTATTCCTGCATTATAGAGATGGCAAGAAGGTTGATCCAGAAGCTGTGAAGTTCCTTATTGATTACAGTGAGTTGGATTCCGTTATGAGGCCATACTACAAGGCAGCTCAATGAGTCAAAAGGGCTCAAAGCCGAAGTGACTCATTTTGTGCAAAAAATATCGGGAGGTGTGAGTTTATACTAGCAGTTGAGTGAAAGCAACTGGTGTCTATGATATACCATAGCAAAGGAGGGATATGATATGACATATAGAAATAGTATAAACCCTGAGAACATCCTTATATTTGGTGGCAATAGAGAGGAGCGTATGACCAAAGGCTTCGAGTCTTTTCTTCAGAAGGCTGAGGGAAGTGTGGTTGTAACTGACCGTGGTGGCGAGCTCTACAAAAAGTATGCTGATGACTTTGAGAATAGAGGCTATATAGTAAAGAAGATAGATTTCGCAAATTCTGCAAACAGTGAAGGTTTCAGCCTGTTTAAGGGCCTTCTTAAGTATGATGACGAGAGAGATACAGTTGATGGAATCTGCCGTATCGTGGAGTCTCTTTATGCTGCAAAGAAGCATGAGCTTATTACATCAAAAGAGGATGAGTTTATTGGTAATGTGGCAAAGATGCTTCTTAATGCGGTTGTAGCTTATATAACATTTTATTGTGACGAGAAGTATTCAGATTTCTACAACGTTCAGATTCTTCTTGAAGCACTTGAGGGAGAGGATAACAGTAAGACTCCTCTCGACATGATATTCGAGACCCTGGAGAAAGATTTTCCAGATTCTTTTGCAGTGAAGAACTTCAATATGGCAAGACATCTGTCAGGGCAATCATTCCGCAAGGCTCAGTATATGGCGTGGAAGATGATCGAGTCATTAACTGATGATGAGGTCGGCTACATTCTTATGAATGAGACGGATGATTTTCGCAAGATGCGCAGTGAGAAGACAGCACTCTTTATCAATACTACCCCAAACAGCGACAACTATAATGGACTGCTAAATGCAATCACAACTGAGCTTTTATATAAGCTTATGCCTGGAATGTGCGAGGTGCCTGTTCAGTTTTTCATAGATGCTTTTGCACCTGGAGTTGGAATCGCACAGATGAGTGATGTTATAGAAAGACTTAACGGCGAAAACATTGCCATAGTTGCAGCATATCCAACTCTCGACTGTCTTAGAGAAGAGTGCGGTGATGCTGACTGGTTCCTTCGCGAGTTCGAGCTTATAGAGATCGTTAATGAGAAGGAAGTGCCAGTTAATAGAAAATTCCGTAGAGATATGGAGAAGAGTTTCAGAGGAAGCAGAGCTCCTAAGCAGACCAGAGAAAGAAATGCTGAATATAAGAGAGACTTCAACAATCCATACAGCTACGAGATTGAAAAATGGGTTCAGCGCACATCTTTTAACGAATTCAGCCGTGAGATCCACAAGAGAGTTAAGGGCCAGGAACAGCTGGATATCATCCTTGTTAATATCTATAACTATCTTGAAAATATGGCGAGAGGCCATTTCCATAGCAACAATATTCTTGTTGCAGCCCCAAGTGGATGCGGAAAAACTGAGACTTATAGAGCGCTTAAGGAGTACTTCAAGAAAGAACTTTTTCAGATGCCATTTGTCCAGATCGATATGACTTCTATCACAGAGGAGGGGTACAAGGGTAGAGATACCAAGGCGGTCGTTGAGCCTCTTGAAACAGAATATGGTACTGGCGGAATCGGTATCATCTTCCTTGACGAGTTTGATAAGAAGCTTATCCCAAGTTACAACAGCAACGGCGGTGATGTGAACAAGGCTGTTCAGTCACAGCTTCTTACAACCATCGAGGGTATCGAGTATCCGGAGTACAATGTAGATACTAATCTTACAATGTTTATCGGGCTCGGTGCATTTGATCCTTGTCGTGAGAAGAAGGCTCAGGTAGAGAAGCATATCGGTTTTGGAAATGGAAATATTGAAGGCCAGGACTACTATGCTGATATCACTCGCGAGGATATGATAGACCTTGGCGCAAGCTACGAGCTTATTGGCCGTTTCGGTACCGTGGTTAATTATCACAAGCTTACTGACAGAGTTGTTAGCGAGATCATTGATGGTATGGTGAAGGGTATTGGCGTATCAATCGATATGGAGCTTAAGATAACAGATGAATTCCGTCAGAAGCTTATCGAAAATGCTAACGGAAAGTTCGGCTGCAGACTTATCCATTCTATCCTTAATGACGCAGTGATGAACGCGTATCTCGATATTCTTAAGAAAGGGAAAAAGGATAGAGACAGAGTGCTTGAGATCACTGGGGATAAAACCTACCGTATGATCGAGCGTCAGGAGAAACGCACGGTTCAGCAGCCAAAGAAAATAAATGCATTCGCTTGACAAAAGTGGTAGAATGTAAAACGCTTCACCTGCCACCCTACTGGCAGGTGGAGATAAATTAGGAGGGAAAAAGTATGAGTAATAAGAAGGGATTGATCGCAGGTATCGTTGCAGGTGCCTTAGTATTAGGCGGCGGCGTGACTGCATTTGCGATTGCAAATCACAACAAGGTTAAGGTAAAGGATGTAAGTGTTGAGGAAACAGTTACAGATCTTGACGCAGAGAATGCAGGCGGGCTCGGCGACGTGTCCAGCATGACAGATGCTGCAAGCGTAACAGAAGCAGCAAGTGCAGATGAGACACTTACCCCACTCATGGCTGCACTTAAGGCTGAGGCTGAAGCGAAGGGCGTAGCAGAGGTCGGACTTTTTGAAGGCACATCGTTAAATGCTGAGAACTCCGAAAAAAAAGTTGACTTTGGTTACACATCGACAGGTGTGCTAGAGGCAGAAACTCTGGAGCAGGATCCTAGCTTAATGCTTGTATATTATCTAGGTGCTGATTCTCGTATAAATGTAGCGCTTTATAAGGATAATGGCACTGAAGCAACATGTGTATCAGATATCCCACTTAGCTACGAGACCATATATGAGCAGAAGTTTAACTATCTTGTATCAAATGAGTTGGTAAATGTAGGTGGTACAGAAGGGTTCTTAAGTGCGAAGACTATCCAGAAGGATGGCGTGACTTATCTTGTGACGGAGAATAATAACTGGTATGTAACAGAGAATATGTATCAGAACGATGCAGAACTAACTATCAACCCTGACACAAGAAATTACGGAAGCTTTGCTATCTATAAGGTTACTACTGATGGTATCGAAGGGCTGTATAAGATGCAGCACTCTGCGTATGGAATGGACGGTGGCGGCAGTATAGAAGTATTAGACTTTAATAACGAGCTTCTTGAAGAATATAGATATGGTGATCTAGGGGATAATCCACATCCGCTAGAGTACTTTATGGATGAATATAATCAGGCTGTGACTAATATAGGCTTCCCTGAACTTACTAATGAAGATAAGTTTGCATTAGTTATGCAGGGTGTGCTTGGTGAAGGAAAGTCATGGAACATTCACTGGAAATGCAACACACATCTTGCAGAAGGTGATAATTCAGTTAGTCTTGAGCTAACAGAGAATAGCATAGTTAGCGCTAACTGGCGTGAGTGGGAGCTCGCTGCTCCAGTAGCAGAGGAAGCTACTTCGACTGATGCAGCGGGAACAGTATCATTTGACACACCATCTCAGAGTGTGGAAGAGGATGAAGCAAGGTATAGTGCTTTCTTCGCGAATAATTATGCTGAGTTTGACGACAGCATGTATCTATCTGCAAATGGCATCGCGGTAAGATATGCTTATGCTGACCTTGATAAGGATGGGCTCGACGAAATGTTGATTGGTGATAATGAGGGTGTATATGCGGTTATCACTGAGGTGGCTGGTGCTTACAATATCTCTAAGGTATGCGGATGGCGCGTTCAGTACGGCGCAACACCATGTGAATACCTAGGTGGTGGCTGCTTCGTTGGTGATGCAAGTAATGGCAACAATTATGGTGGAGAGTTTATGATAGACTATCTCTTAAAGTATAATGGTGCTCTTCACGATTGCGGAGTTCTTGCGAGACTATCATCTTCATGGGATCCAAACAGTGTTGGTGATAACCTAAATAACTGGGAGCTTTATGTTGCAAATGATGAGAATAGCCTATTATCTAGAGACGATTCATTTGCTCCAAGTAATACAAGCTATACTTATTCATATATCGATTACGGCAAAAACTACAACTTTGTTGATGGCGAGCTGGAGTCAAATGACCTGATGGATCAGTTTAATTCACTTGTTGCTCAGCACACTTGTGAGGGCGCACTTGAATCATTAAACTGGTACGAACTTCAGTAGTAAATTATAGTAGATTATGGCACTCCAAAGTGTTTAATCTGGTGGAACTGCTAACTCATTTGTGGTAGAATATGAGGGACGGAGTTTATTCAGATTAGACTAAAAGAAACACCGTGTAAGCTAGCTTACTAAGGTGTTTCCTATGGAGGGGTGTTACATGAAGGATAAGTTACAGAATTGGATCAACTGGATCCTCTATGATGAATTAATTGACGGTAAGATAAATGCGCCGAAGCACCTGCTCGGTAATCATGACTATGGCGACGGCCAGGTTATTACCTGCTACAAGCCGCACAGCCAGAGCGTTTCTATTAAGTCTCCGAAAGGTAAGACGCTGACTCCGATGGAGAAAATCAGCGAAGAAGGATTCTACGGAGTATATTTCCCTAAGAAGAAGTTTAAAGGTACAGCATACAGACTAGTGACAGAGTACTATGACGGTACTACTGTTGAGTCAGCAGATCCATATGCATTTGATGGTCTCTTCACAGACTTCGACGCATATCTTTTTGCTGAGGGTAAAAACTACGATGTATATAATAAAATGGGCGCGCATCCGATGACTATCGATGGTGTTAAGGGTACATACTTTGCGGTGTGGGCTCCTGATGCTCGCCGCGTATCAGTTGTTGGTGATTTCAATATGTGGGACGGCGCCCTTAACCCTATGCAGATTCATAATGTATCTGGAGTATATGAACTCTTTATTCCGGATGTTATGCCAGGGGCTGTATATAAGTATCAGATTCTTACTCGCTACGGCGACTTGCTTTATAAAGCTGATCCATATGGCAATCAGGATCAGGTGCGTCCAGATAATGCCAACATAGTTGTTGATATATCTGATCTTAAATGGTCTGACTCAGCGTGGATGAATGCTCGCAGTAAGAAGGACAGAGTTACACGCATGAAGGAGCCAATGTCAATCTATGAATGTCATCTTGGTTCCTGGAAGAAGAAGATAGAGGACTCAGATTTTGGGTTCTATAACTATAGAGATTATGCAGAAGAAATCGGTAAGTATGTGGTAGATATGGGCTATACTCATATCGAGCTGATGGGAATTGCTGAGTATCCATTTGACGGATCTTGGGGCTATCAGGTTACTAACTACTTTGCTCCGACTTCTCGTTACGGAACACCTGAGGACTTCGCATACTTTGTGGATCACATGCATTCACTTGGTATCGCAGTAATACTTGATTGGGTTCCGGCTCATTTCCCAAGAGATGCGCACGGACTCGGACGTTTCGATGGTATGCCTCTATACGAAAATGCTGATCCTCGAAAGGGCGAGCATCCTGACTGGGGCACCTACATCTTTGATTATGGTAGAAATGAGGTCTCCAACTTCCTTACGTCGAATGCTCTTTTCTGGGTTGAGAAGTACCACATCGATGGTCTGCGTGTGGATGCAGTTGCGTCTATGCTATATCTCGATTATGGAAAGCGTGATGGCGAATGGGTTGCTAACAAGGACGGCGGCAAGGAGAACCTTGAGGCTATCGCACTTCTTCAGAATATTAACAAGGTTATGGAGGAGAGAAATCCTGGTGCTTACCTCATCGCTGAGGAGTCAACAGCATGGCCAGGTGTTACTGCTCCTGTAGATATGAATGGACTTGGTTTCCTCTTCAAATGGAATATGGGCTGGATGAATGACTTCCTCGAGTACATGAAGCTTGATCCATATTTCCGCAAGTTTAATCACAACAGACTTACATTTTCTCTGTCCTATGCATATGCAGAGAATTATATACTTGTTATCTCGCACGACGAGGTTGTTCACCTAAAATGTTCCATGCTCAACAAGATGCCGGGTCTTGAGTTTGATAAGTTTGCAAATCTTAGGACGGCGTATGGCTTCATGATGGGACATCCTGGAAAGAAGCTTCTCTTCATGGGACAGGAGTTCGGTCAGCTCCGTGAGTGGAGTGAGGCGCGTTCGCTGGACTGGTTCCTTCTTGATAATCCTATGCATCAGGGTATCAAGGACTTCGTGAAGGATTTAAATCATATCTACACTGAATATGATGCGCTTTACTATAATGATAATGAAGTGATGGGATTTGAGTGGACTAAGGTTGACGATGCCGACAGCGGTATAGTTGCATTTGTTCGCCGAGGCAAGACAGCAAAGAATCAGATAATGTTCATTTGCAACTTTGTTCCAGTAGAACGTGCAAACTACAAGATTGGAGTTCCATGTCTCACGACATACAAGGAAATCCTTTCGTCGGATGACAAGAAGTACGGAGGACTCGGTCGAAATGTTGGACCACGGAAGGCTATCAAAGCAAAGGCTGAACCTTGTGACAGAATGAAGAACTCGATAGAAATCGATGTTCCGCCACTTTCTGTAACTGTACTTAAGTATGATTATAAAGAGTAATGCTTTATATAAAGTAATGCTTTATAAGACGTATATACAATATCAAGGAGGGTGAAAGGATTATGTTTAAACTAGCTTTAAATGCTACTTATTTATTTGGCGGAAGTCCTTATGGGAGCTATGGTCATCACAGTAGTGGAGGAGCAGGCTTGTGGCAGATAATAGTTGGTCTGCTCGTAGGACTCACACTTACGATTCTCTTGTACGTTCTGGTATTCCCAGAAAGCAGGAAGGCATCTTTAAATGGATTCTTTACATTTCTCAAAGATTTCTTCGATATGAAGTATCTGCTTATCGAGAAGATTCTGAAGTTTATATATGTACTTAACACTATGACAGTGATATCAGTTGGCTTCTTCCTTCTCTTCGGAAGAACCTTCTTAGTCGGACTTCTGATGATAGTTTTCGGACCAATCATTCAGAGACTGTTATATGAGTCAGTGATGCTGGGAATCCTGCTTGTTAAGAATACAATGGATATCAACAACAAAATGGGTGGCGACAAGTCTTCAAATGCATTTGATGGAGGCTTCTCTATTCCTAAGAAGCCAGCGCCAGTAGCCCCTACAGCTCCTGCTGCAGGATATACAGCGCCAGCCACACCAGTTGCCCCAGTAACTCCAGCAACACCAACACAGGCTGCACCGGTAGCACCTTCACCGGCACCAACTGCACCTGTAACACCGGTTTCACCAGCTACATCACAAGCTACGGCACCACAGCCAACAGCTCCAGTAGCCCCTGCACAACCAGCTGCTCCAACAGCAAAGGTATGTCCAATCTGCGGCGCACAGCTTGAGCCAGATGCAATCTTCTGTGCATCATGCGGAACAAAAGTACAGTAATAAAAACATAACTATCTAATAATAAAATGAGTCACCTTGCACGTCCGACGTAACAGGTGACTCATTTTTGAGTCAGCAGTTACGTCGGACGTGCGAGGTGACTCATTTTACTGTGAAAATATACAAAAATGGGGGTTGATTTTATATTAGTAATAGCGAGCGTTAAAGTGATAAAATGTTAGCGAATGTTATTGGTATTAGGGGAAAATACTGATAAAGGAGTGTCGCTTATGAATTGTCGACTTCTTAAACTTATCGTGTGGTCACTATCAGCAGTGATGGTGATATCTAGCATTTCTTACACCGGCTCAGGTGCTAGTTTCAATAATGCATCAGATGTATATGCAGCGGATATTCCTGTTATGGAAAACCTTGAAACAACTGCGTCTTCTGGCAAAATCATCATTGGCGTAGAGGGCGTAAATTGTACATCTGATATTGCAACTTTACTTAAGAGAATCAATGAAGTTAGAAGAGAAGCTTGCTACGCAGGCAATATTCTCGATCCAAGAGATAGGTCGAGAAAAAGATATCTTCAACCTAGTGATTATAAAGAAATGAAAATCGGAGTGAACTGTTCTAAAGCAGCGTCTCTTCGTGCAGCTGAAGCATCTATTTTAATGAATCATGCAAGAACTAATGGAACAGACGTGTTCACTATTCTTCAGTCTTTGCAAGGCAGTGGAGCTTATGGCGAAAATCTTGCTTGGAATGCTAAGCTTTCTTCAGATATAGAAGGTTGGATTGAAGAGAAGGATGATTGGATAAAATATAAGGGCGATGCTAGCCAAGCCAATGTCGGTCATTACGGCGCGCTTGTTAATCCAGACTATGCGTATACGGGTATGGCTACATTTAATCCAAACAATGATTCTGCTCCATATAACTGGTCATGTACTGCAGGCCAGTATTCTTCAAAAGATACAGAGCTTAAGACTCTTCCGGGGGCTCAGAATACAACCTACATCCAGAAGATGGAAATCTCGGTTGGAAATGTCGTTAGTAGCGATATCTCTGGTGAAGCTATGCTGAATATTGGCGATACTTCACAGTATGAGCTTCTGGTAGCAGCTTCATTTAATGGCGTAAGACAGAATACTGTTACAGATTGCCCAGTATATAGTGGTGTAACATGGTCGAGTTCAACCCCAAGTGTTGTATCCATAGATGCATCTGGAAATGTAACTGCTAAGGCTGAAGGTTCGGCGAAGATAACTGCCACATTTGGAAGCAAGTCCGTTACGAGAGAGGTCTTAGTTGTCACAAAGGGCACATCCATAAGTAGCGTAAAGAATCCAGCTATGGTAACTACAGAATCTAAAAAGGTTCCTGTCTTGGCGAAGACAGTTGAGGCAACTCTTTCAAATGGCTCAAAGATTAATATTGATGCAAAGTGGGACACTTATGAAACAGAACAGCTGCTTACTCATTTCACAAGTAAAGAGTTTGATGTTACTGGAA
>CACWGK010000073.1 GCA_902760415.1 uncultured Lachnospiraceae bacterium | reverse complement strand
TCTTTCTTATGTGCCTTAGCCTCTGCCTCTGCAAGTATATGGAATACTTTCTTGGAGAGTTCTCTTGCCCCATCCGTCATCTCAAGACTGTCGATTATCATATAAATATCTTCCAGATTTCGAGCATCATGATGGTGATGATGTCCCGCATGATCTTCATGATGATGATGTTCTTCTCCAGATGCACCATATAGATACTCCATATCATGGTCATGATTTTCATGCTCTGCATCCAGCTGAACATCGAAGTCACAGCAGTCTATTCCACTCTTCATAACTCTGCTTATCTTAATCTCGAACCCTTGATCCTTAACGCCGGATAATACATTTCTAAGTACTGTTTCATCCGCTCCTAGATCAAGGAGAGAAGCGACGATCATATCGCCACTTATTCCAGTTTCACATTCTAAATATAACTTCTTCATATAACTCATTTTCTCCTCACTACGATAGAGCATTATTACCGCTGCCAGTTGCAAGTCGGTTAATCTGAGTAGCTACATATCCAGCTCCATATCCATTATCGATATTAACTACAGTTATTCCATTTGCGCAGGAATTAATCATGGTAAGTAGTGATGATAAACCATCGAAGCTTGCACCATAGCCTACCGAAGTTGGTACAGCAATAACTGGATTTGATACAATGCCACCTATTACACTGGCAAGAGCCCCTTCCATTCCAGCAACTGCTATAACACAATTTGCCTTCTGTAAAACCTCCGTCTTTGACAAAAGTCTATGGATTCCACTCACACCAACATCGAACACACGTTCCACATTTGTCCCGAAATATTCAGCAGTCTGTGCAGCCTCCTCAGCAACTGGTATATCCGCAGTTCCCGCACAACAAACAGCCACGCAGCCTTTTCTTTCTATCTCAATATGTGAAACCTTTAGTATTCTGGATATTGGATCATACTCTACATCTGGAATCCTTTGCTTCACCAGTTCAAACTGTTCTTTGGTCGCACGAGTACCAAAGACTCTTCCGTCTGCCTCAAGTAGCTTCTCATATATAGATACAATATATTCATCAGGTTTTCCGGCACAATAAACAACCTCTGGAAAACCTGTTCTTTTTTCCCTGGCAGTATCTAACTTGGCATATCCCATGTCAGCGTAGGTTTCCAGACCAATTCTTCTCTCAGCCTCATCAACCGATAGTTCACCACTTTTTACTTTCTCAAGCATCTCCCTTAAATACATTATCTGATCAGTACCTCGTAAATGTTATATCTTTAATCCGCCCCTATATTACTAAGTAAACAAACTGTCTCGCAGTGCATAGTGCGGCTGAACTGGTCATATACAGAAAACTTCTCGAGCTTAAATCCCTCTGCCAGCAAATGCTTCAAATCGCGAGAAAGTGTTGCAGGGTCGCAGGATACATATACCATTCTCTTTGGAGCCATCTTGACTATAGTTTCTAGCAGCTTCTCATCACATCCCTTGCGAGGAGGATCGACAACAACAACATCTACGCCGCGATGCAGCTTCGAACTGCTGGAATCATACTCTCCTATACGATTCTCCATCCATAATGGAACAACTTCTTCAGCCTTACCTACGAAGAACTCCACGTTATTTATGTCATTTATCTCTGCATTTATCTTTGCGTCATCAATAGCCTGAGCTACCACCTCGACGCCGTATACTTTCTTTGCTTTCTGCGCGAGGAAGAGCGAAATGGTTCCTATTCCAGAATACATATCCCATACTATCTCTTCACCTGTGAGCGCCGCATATTCAAGCGCCTTTCCGTAGAGCTTTTCTGTCTGCTTTGGATTTACCTGATAGAAGGACTGCGCAGATATCTGGAACTTAACATCACCAATGTAGTCCGTAATATAATCGCGTCCATTTATCAGAACTGTCTTATCGCCAAGGATTCTGTTGGTTCTCTCCTTATTGATATTCATAACAACTGACTTAAGCTTCACGTTGTTGCCGCCTGCCCTATACTTATCTATCTCCTTTGATAGCTCAGCCACAAGCTTATCAAGCTCTGGAACATTCTTTGTATTTACAACGATACATACCATAAGTTCGCCTGTTACAAATCCAACTCTGGTAAGTACATGACGAAGTATACCCTCGCCAGTTTCTTCGTTATATACACTAATCTTGCACTTATCTGCCCATTTAGTAACAGCCGAAATAACTGCTTTATTAACTCCATGTCCTATCTTACAGCTTGTGATTGGAATAAGACTATGAGTCCTGCCTGCATAAAAACCTAGAACAGTTTTAGTCTGGCAGCTAAATGCAGAAAACGAATCTTTATACTTCTTTTCCACGTCAGAAGATTTATCAGAATGCTTTGAAGAATCACCTCGAACGCCAACTGGGAACTGCATCTTGTTACGGTAATGATATGGACTCTTCATTCCATACACATCCTCAAGATACTGTTCAGGTTCTTCGATTCCTCCAATTCGTGAAAGGCAATTAAGAACTCTATGTTTCTTGATTTCTAATTCCTTCTCGTAGCTTATATGCTGCAACGTACAACCGCCGCACTGCTTAGCTATCGGACAGAAGGGTTCCACACGAAAAGACGAGGGGGTGATGATTCTCTCAAGTCGTCCATAACAGAGATTCTTCTTCACCTTGACTATACGAACCTCAGCCTCATCTCCAGGTGCTGTATCCTTTACAAACACAGCCATCCCTTCAATATGACCGATGCCTAGTCCCTCGTCTGACATATCTTCAATATTTACAGTATAGACCTTATTCTTCTCTATACTTGTCTTGTCATACCCCTTATAAAAATCAGCTTTTACAACGCCCATGATCTGCCCCGTCATTACTCAATTTATAACTAAAACTCTTGTTTTTACTAATTAAAGCAAGCAAGATAATTGTAACATAAATAAAGCGAAATGTGGATGCTTCTTTTAATTATACTTAAAGAAACATCCACATTTCGCTCTTAGAAATCTGCAACCTTATTCTGTAAATAAACCTTTACCCCGTCCTTATCCATATCCAGCGATATAGCAAGCTCTCCATAGAGGCTTTCCTCTGCGATATGGTAATACTTTGCATCTGAAGCAGTGACCTTCTTGCCCTCGGCTATTCTCTCATCCATTCTTGCACGAATGGTCTTCATCAGTTCTACTAATATCTTCGGATCACAAGTGAGAACTGCCGCCTTATACTCTAAGTCTCTCTTCTTCTCTTCGATAATTTCAAGTTCGTCAAGATCAGGCATCTCATCTATAAAGTCTTCAGCCTCATCCTTCGACATAACTCTTCTCATAACAACACGTTCGTTGTCGACGGGTGTAAATATCTCGCTGTCTCTGATATAACATGGAACCATAGTATAGTACAGCTTATCCTTTGATACTCCGGGCATCTTCATAGGCCCGACATTTGTAATTCTGCAGACTCCATTACTTCCGTAGATAATGTAATCGCCTACGTCAAACATCACAAACACTCCCTACATAAATATTATCCAAACAAATCTACTCTGCTCTTTGAAACCCCTAAAGATTCCAAAGGACGTTTCTCGCAGGGCAAAAGGTGTACGAGAAGCGTCCTTATATATAGTAACACAGTAATTTCTTTTAAGTAAGGAGCAAAATAATTTTCGTGAAAAATGACTTATTTACGCCCCGATTTGTTAGTTATTTTGTTGAATCAAATACTTGAATTATTTGATTAGATCATATCTATCTACTTTCATTCTGACTACGCTTTGCTTCGTCCTTACTCAGCCTCATCTACAAGCTTATAATTCTTTGTGTCATATGACTTAACTGAGTATCCTGGCTCTACCACATAGATATAATCACCGATAACAATACCACGTGTATTATTAAATAATGTATAATCTCCATTATTGTAATTTTCGCCGCCAAGACTCTGTTCTGTAAGAATCTGGAAGCCCTTATTCTCATCGTAATCACATACCATGTAATATGGGCCTTTCTTATCAGCGTCGACATTTTCATTTATGATGTCATACTCATCTGGATATTCTTCTTTGAACCAATCTTCTTCTAACTGATAATATCCTTCTGCCATAGTAGCAAAGCCAAATGTACCATCTTCGCTATTAAACATAAGAGCACGTCTATCATTTAATACGCCAGCCTGCTGGTAGTTATATAACACCTCTGTATCTTCCTCTTCGATATTATATGGATCTGATATATCGAACATAGAAAGCTTTATGCAATTAATCCAGCCCGTGTCATCTGTATCATAACCGATTCCAAGAAGCTTATTATCTCCATATGGATGCAGATAAGCAGAGAAACCAGGAATCTTCAGATAATCTGTAATCTCAGGATTTTCAGGATCTGACAGATCAACTGCAAAGAGAGGATCTGTATTCCTAAATGTTACAAAGTAAGCAGTATCTCCCATAAATCTTGCAGAACGAATTGTTTCACCCTCTGCCATATTCTTGATAACACTGACTTTGTTCAGATCTGTATCATATACATAGAGAGCATTGTACTGAGTATAATTTGCATCTCTATATGTAGTCACAAGTCTGATATATCCATTGTACTCATCTATACTATAGTCATCATTTAGATAACCAGGGAATGAACCCTTTGCCTCATACTCAAGCTCACCCTTATCATATGATATCTTCAGAATATCTGTGTCCTCACCATAAGTAAAGCTTGACCAGCTAAAGTTATGATCAGTCAGATATATATTATCTGTACTTACATACATTGTATCGCTACCGGCAAGAACTGCTTTCTTATCTATATACTTGCCCTTAGCAATATCCATCGATGTGATAACTTCGTAGGATGTAACAAGAGCATCCTTCTGAACATATACATCATCATTCTCTATAAGGTCACCATCAACCTCTGGAATATATGTAGTATAATCCTTCTTCTTTATGTTATTTACATTAAAACTTTTCACAGAAAATGTATAAAGTATACCATCGACCATTCTCGAAGTATCATATCTTCCAGCCTGCTCATATGTATCGATTAGTTCAGGTTCACCCTTATCACTAATATCATATATTGCAACATATGTCTTTGCATCATCATCACTAGCATAACCATTAAAATAGGCATAAGGTGAATACTCAGTATTCGTACCGATAAGCACAAGCTTATCTTCTGCAATATACATTTCCTTAAAGTAATAATCATCTTCAAGAACATTTACTCTTCCTTCCTTAGTTATGGAACCATCATCCACACTATAGAAGTTAAGATGCTCTGTATTGGAATCATACTCATATATATACTTACCATCTGTCTTAACTACATCAGCCTCGGCAACACCTTCAGTTCTGACATTAGTATCTGTGAAACTCTCCTGAGCCTCCTTTGCTCCAGAAGCAGCACCAGTAGCGAGTGTTGCATTTGATGTTGCATCAGCACTCTCTTCCATTATTGCGGCTGAATCCTCAACATCATAGTCAACTACATCTACTTCTGTTTCATAATAATCCTTCAAATCTTTGAAGTAAGCATAAGCGTCCTCATAATTACTCTTCTTATCCTTTAATGAAAAGAGCCCCGTCTTCCCTGAGCGTGTATCATCCAACAGATCAGTTTGATCTATAGTATTAGTTTCATGAAGTTCTGGTTTACCAAGTCCAACCCCAAGACCAATACCAGCAGCCAAAATAACACCAGCAGCTAAAGCAATAGGAATAATATACTTGCCTTTTCCTCCAGACCTTTTAACCTTAATATCCTCCATGGAGATATCCTCACTTCTGCTCCTCGAATATTTCTCAGCAACAGTCATAGACGCAAGCCTTGCTTCTATATTTTCAGGTCTAAGGGAGTCAGGAAGTTGTTCGATACTTGACTTAAGCTGTTCTTCTAACATTTTGTCATTTAAATCTGCCATAACCTCACCTCCTTAATTATTCTGCGCAAGTGTCGTCTCACCAAGACATTCACGCATTTTAGCCAGCGCCCTAGAATACTTTGATCGCACCGTATTTCGATTCATATTCATGAGTGCCGCGACCTCTCCACTATCATATTCACCATAGATAGTAAGAGTCACGATTTCCTTTTCCTCATCTGTAAGAACAGAAAATGCCTTCTGAACCAGCGTCTTATTCTCAGCCTGTTCTATGCCATTTTCCTTCGACGCAAGAGTTTCTGCCATATCATCAATCGTTTTCTCAGCTTCCCTCTCTCGTCTCTTCACATACTCACGAATCTTACGATTACATTTGTTTGAAAGGATACGGAATATCCATGCCCGGAACTTTCTCTCATCATAAAGTCTCGAGATTCCGGCATAAGCATCCATAACCGTATCGCTGACAACGTTCTCTGCATCATCAGCATTCCCCAGAGTATATAATGCCGTCTTATATAAGTCCTGGTAAATGGCAGTATAAAGCTCAGCGAAGCTGTGCGAATCGCCCAATTTAGCTTGGCGAACCAGTACTACCATCCTTTCATTGTCAATCATACTTCTTCTCCTTATGATTTCACCCGGACTCGCTGTATACTCTTATAGTGCAGCTCAGTCCGCTTACTGTTGCATTTATATAAAAAACTAATCCTCATTCTACCATAACTCGTACATAAAGTGAAAAAGAACATAAAAAAAAGTGGCATTCCGACTAAGCGAAATGCCACGATATGTGGGGGAAGGTTATTAGAACTCAATATCTACGTCGCCTGCATCGACATTCATAACAATCTTCTTATCTTTATCTTCATTTGCGTTATACTTATTACCCATATTCTTGCCGCAAACGCTAATATCTCCAGCGTCGACCTTTATATCAAATGCGTAATCAGCCTCTTCACCGATAAGCTTCACATCAACATCTCCAAAATCTGTATTGACCTCTAGCTTATCAACCTTTGATTCATCTATATCTATGTTACCAGCATCTGTATCTATAGTTAGTTTTTCTAAATCTGAACCAGTTATATCTATATCACCAGCATCTGTATCAAGACTTGATGATCCTATAGTAGCATTTTCAAGCGTAACTTTTCCTGCATTGCTATCGACAGTAAAGTTATCAAAGGATAGATCCTTAACTCCTATATTTCCAGCATTAACTGTAATCGTTCCATCTTTAAGCTCAGCATTTTCAGGTACTGTTATCTCGATATATGGCTTTAAATCATCTGACAATGGATTGAATGAAAGAGATAAATAATTACTCTTATGCTTAGCATTTATCTTAAGCTTTCCGCTTTCCACACCTATATCTACCTTATCATAAGCATCTGCACTCAGCTTATAATCTACATGATATGATTCGCCCTTCACTATAGTTACCGCCGCCGCATCTACATCTATTTCAATATCTGTAAATGGATCTACATCTTTATTTCCAGAAATGATTTCTTTACTCGATGATGTATTAACCTTATGGTGAGCGTAATCTATGTTAAAAAACATTGCACCGCCATTGGCTATACCAAGTACAATAAGAACTCCGCCAACTATGAATAGTATCGCGCATATGATTAATGTAATAGCTAGTCCCTTTTTCATTATGATTCACCTCCTTGCTGGTAAAGCTCCTCATCTGAGGATGCTCCCGGCATGTCTGTTCTTACGCTTGAGACTGTCTCAGCTTTCTTCTCTCTGTTTGCCTTCTTCTTCTGTGCGATATTTCTGAAAAGCTTGATAAATCCTTTGATTATCAATTCGCCTATCTTATAAAATGCTATGCAAAGCAAAGTTCCAATAGCTATTGCCACACAAGCAAATCCCAGAAGGATCATAGCCTGTGATCCTGTTTCAGCCCAGAAGATAGCAGGAATTGCGAATATACCTGCAACAACAACACCAACTGATGCTGCAATAAAGGACACGATCAACGCAGCAACAACTATAAATAAAGTAAATACAAGGATTACTGCAGTAAGAGCAAGCGGAAATGCTATAGGTGCAGCAAAGATTCCGAGAATCACGTACCAGATTCCCTTGGTGCTATTCTTGACACCGCCCTCTTTCTCAACCTTTTCAAACTGCTTGATAGAATATTCTTCGAGAATATTTGCTGCTACATCATCGACGCTTCCAACGATTGGAGTAACATCTGCTGTCTCATCTATCTCAGCATCAAGAAAGTATTCAACATAGTAATTCATAGCATCATCATAATCTGCCTTCGGAATACCTCTCAGTTTTCTAGAGAGCTCACTGATAAATGTATTCTTATTCATTACTCTGTTCCTCCTTTCCCTCTACTTCACTCTTTACTTCTTCCTGTACTCCTTCATCTAAAAGAAGCTTATCTATATTTTCCTTATATTTTTCCCATTCTTCCTTGTAGAATGCCAGTCGACGTCTTCCATAATCTGTGATAGCGTAGTATCTTCTGTTTCTTCCCTGATATGGGGCATCATAGGTTACGAGACATTCATCCTTCTGAAGTCTTCGAAGAACTGGATATAGGGTCGACTCAGATATATCTACAAGCTCTCTGACTTTTTGTGTCAGTGTATAACCGTATGCATCCTCCTTCTCAACTATACCCAAGACGCAGGCATCAAGAAGAGGTGCTGTAAGCTGATAAGTCATATATTCTCCTTTCTATCGATTTAGTATGCGATATAATCTAATAATATTATTTTGTCACGTATATTATTTCGTCTTTCATATTATATGACGTATAGTATTATATTTTCGTATAAAAGTCAATACATATTTTCCATTTTTTTGATTTTTCAATTTATAAGATTCAGCTAAATGTATAGAACGCACACAATAAAAAAAGATCACCTATAAGTTTATAAGTGATCTTTAAGTATTAATCTAACTTAGATACATGATTCTGTATTACAAGCTTTGCTTTTCCCTCTGAGGTTGAGGCTGCTGAAAAGCATCCCATATAATTTCCTTTAAATACAAAGAACTGAACCATGCTTACTTTTATTGTCTGGCCGCCTTCAGAATAATCACAAGAAATCAGGTAACCATCGTAAGTCTTTCCTGCTATTGTCATTTTATCCTGAGTTATGCTAGTAACCTTATAGCCAGTGCCAGTGCCATTAATTCTTCTTACGTAATCATCCTTGTAGGATTCCATGAGTGCACTAACGTCTGTTCCAGCTTCTTTAACATTATAAGGTGTCTGACGTACATCAAAACCCATAATCTCTATACTAAGCTGATTTTCAGCATAATATTCTTCAACTGTACTATCAAAATCAAGTGCTCTTTGTTCAGCATCTGCATCACCGCTGTAACCATTCGTAGTCCAGTTGCTTCCAGTACAATCAACCTTAAAACCAAAATACTCATTTGTGAGTATTCCTTCTGAGTATGTTCCTGGAATATACTTTGATTTTCCAAATATCTTATTAAACTGTGATGCAAAGAAGATTACTACTACAAGGACAATCGGAAGGATAATAAATAAAGGATTGATTCCCTTCTTATGAATGATAGGCTCCTGAGTTGGTCTGTATGGAGTTCCCACCGCCTGTGGCTGACCCATCCCACCCGGCTGATTTACTCCACCTGGCTGACCTGGTCTATAGGGACTTCCCATCCCCTGTGATTGATCCATTCCGCCCGGCTGATTCACTGTGCCCGGCTGATTCACTGTGCCCGGCTGATTAAGGCCCGACATTGACGATGAGCCATAAGGATTAGAAGACTCATAAGGTCCATTTGCACCAAAGTTTACTGTTCTTTCGTTCACTGAAGGATTTGCTGATGCATCTCCGTAATACTCGCCACTTCCCGTCCCCGCGACGTTATCATTGTTAGTGTCATCATTTCTTTTTAACTGCATAAAACCTCCTAAAATCAAATACTTTAACCATAGTGACAAATATACGTAATGAACAACATACCTAGTAAGATACCAAAAACACAGCATCTTTGCAAGAAAATGAAGAAAAAAAACACCTCTAGCTTTTAGGCCAGAGGTGCTTCTTCCAAGATTTAATATCTTCTATATATTACTTACGAACCAGGAGTGACTGTCCAGTCATCTCTGCTGGCTGCTCCATACCCATCACCTCAAGAAGTGTAGGTACGATATCGCAGAGCTTACCGCCTTCCTTAAGTGTATAGTTCTCATCGTAATTGTAAAGGATGAATGGAACTGGATTTGTTGTATGAGCTGTATGTGGCTCGCCAGTCTCATAGTTCTTCATCTGCTCAGCATTTCCGTGGTCAGCACAGATAAAGAGAACTCCGTCAGCTTCCTTAACAGCCTCAACTGCATCTCCAACACATTTATCTACCGTCTCAACTGCTGCAATAGCTGCATCGAGAACTCCTGTATGTCCAACCATGTCTGGGTTAGCAAAGTTAATGATGATAACATCATACTCACCTGACTTGATAGCTGCAACAAGCTTCTCTCCAACTTCTGGAGCACTCATCTCTGGCTGAAGATCATATGTAGCAACCGCTGGTGAATTAACGAGGATTCTATCCTCATCCTTGTTAGGCTCCTCGATACCACCATTGAAGAAGAATGTTACATGAGCATACTTCTCTGTCTCAGCAAGTCTGAGCTGCTTAAGTCCCTTGTTAGCAAGGTACTCACCAAATGTATTAGTAATCTCCTGCTTCTTGAAAGCAACAAACTTGTTAGGAATTGTCTCATCATAATCCTTGAAGCATACATATGTAATAGGGATGAATCCCTTTGCTCTCTTAAGAGACTTGATACATTTAGAATCTGATGCATCTCCATCCTGAGAAGCAATATCTTCATCTGAGAAGCAGAACGCCTTTGTTATCTCACGTGCTCTATCTGGACGGAAGTTAAAGAAGATAACTGAATCTCCTTCCTTAACTACTGAAAGTGGAGCACCAGCTTCATCTGTGATAACTGTTGGAAGAACGAACTCATCTGTTACACCGTCATCATATGACTTCTGCATAGCTTCGATAGGATCTGTAGCCTTAACGCCCTCACCAAGAACAAGTGAGTCATAAGCCTTCTGGATACGATCCCAGTTGTTATCTCTATCCATAGCATAGTAACGTCCACTCATAGAAGCAACCTTACCTACACCAATCTCAACTGTCTTATCGATGAGCTCCTGAAGGTAATCCTTACCTGATGCAGGAGGTGTATCTCTTCCATCGAAGAATGGGTGAATGTATACATTCTCAAGACCTTCCTTCTTGCACATCTCAAGGATTGCATAGAGGTGAGTATTGTGACTATGTACACCACCATCTGAAAGAAGTCCCCAGAGATGAAGGTCTGAACCCTTCTCCTTGCAGTTATTGATTGCACGAAGGAGTTCCTCATTTTTGAAGAAATCTCCATCCTGAATAAACTTTGTAATAAGTGTCAGGTCCTGATAAATGATACGACCTGAACCGATATTCATGTGACCAACCTCAGAGTTACCCATCTGTCCATCAGGAAGACCAACTGCCATTCCTGAAGCAAGTCCTCTCTGGTAAGGACACTCTGCCTTTAACTTATCCATTACTGGAGTCTTTGCTAATGCTACAGCATTTGAATCCTGGATATCTGACTCACCGTATCCATCCAGTATCATAAGTACTACAGGTTTCTTACTCATAATCTTTCTCCTCTTTAAAATATTAGTTTAT
>CACWGK010000072.1 GCA_902760415.1 uncultured Lachnospiraceae bacterium | reverse complement strand
ACTGGCAGTGATACCGTTGGTCTTACCACAGCAGATAGCACATGCACAGTATCCTGTCAGAAGAAACTGTCCAAGATATGTACCATTAGCTGTACTAGCATACTGCGCTGCTGCAGTGCCACCTGATGATGAAGTAGATGCATTACTATTTACTGTAACAGATACGCTATTGTTAACACTACCTAAGGCGTTAATCTTATATTCATTCCTACGACGTCTAGCCTCTGAAGCCACAGTAACCTCTTCTCTAGTATTACTAGCTAGAAGAGATTCAAGAGCAAACTTATCCTTCTGCTGTTGCTCTGTAAGATCTCGTCCATCACTATATGCACCAACATTTTCTCTAATACCAACCTGCTCCTCATTGCCTCCATCGATATTCGCTGCGTAATATGTGATTCTGTCAATCTCAGGAGTCGTGATATTATCTTCGTACAGCGGTGTGATAGATATCATTTTAGCCATAACATCTGTATTGGCTGTTCTTTTCTGAATCAAAGTTACAGCACATGCGATAACCATCGCCAGTATAACAACAACCGAGCCTATAGTCTTATAATATTCAGTTACAAATTCTTTGAACTCCTTCAAAATAACTCTCCATTCTTTTCAATAAAAAAGTAGCAGTGTCACATTCCTTAGAATATAACACTGCTACATAAATCGGTCAACTGAACTTTTTGTGACTGCATCCAGAAGAAACAGCCTATATTACTTCTCTTCTACGAATGGAACACCCTTAGCAGCTGCGATTCGCTCAGCCTCTGAACCCTTCTTTCCGTAGATTGTCGCACCCTCTGGATTAACAAATGTTCTAGAAGATATATAGATTACAGAATCAGGAATATGAACCTTAGCATGCGTTGAGTAGAAGTTAGATGTACGTATTGACTTAAGTCCATCTGGAAGAATTACCTCTTCAGCATTATCAAGGTACATCATTGCTCCGCCTTCGATACTCTCCGTACTCTTGGCAACCTCTATCTTTCCATCCTTAGCTCGAGGAACTGCAAGAAGCTCTGTTCCTTCTTTATTATATAGAAGTCCCTTATATGAAGCGAACCTCTTGTTCTTCTTGCTAACTGTTATCTTCTCAAGATTTGGAATTCTAGTAAATGCATTTCCTGCACTCGCATTTATACTAACCCCAATATCCTTCAGAGTAGCAGGAATCTCAATCTCCTTCAGATTTTCATTATCTTCAAAGACTGAAGTTGCAACAGTCTGAACGCCCTCAGGGATTTCAAACTTCTTGTCCGTCTTTTCAGATGGATATATCAGAAGTTCCTTCAGATCATAACTATACAGTACACCGTCGTGTTCCTGGAAGGATCTGTTATCCTTGCTTACAGTTATGTCTTCAATACTAACAAGCATTTCAATATCTATAATATTCTTCAGCGACTTTCCGATAGTAAGCTTTGTGATACCTGTAAGTGATGACGCATTAAGAGTCTTTACAGAATCAGCCAGAACAAGACTAGTCACCTGATTCTTATTAAGAGATAAGAAGTCTTCTGTATATACACTTGATATTCCATCAGGAACAACAAGCTCCTCCGAATCTACAGCAGGCGCAAGTATCAAAGCGTCTCCATTCTTGTTAGTTAAGAATCCATCTTTTGAGCTGAAATATTCATTTTTCTCATCAACCTCGAAGGCCCTAACCTTAAGTCCATTGAAAGCCTGACGACCTATCTGTTTTACATTTGGTCCTATCTTAAACTTGTCAACCTCTGTCTTATCGTAAAGAACGAACTGACCAAATGCAAGATCGCCTATATTTTCAAGCGTACTAGGAAGTGTAAGGTCAGCAGTTACGAAATTAGTTGCCCCATAGAAGGCTCCATCATCGATCATTCTAAGTCCTTCTGGGAATGTAACTGACTTAATATACTTATTCTCTCTAAAGGCCATTGAGCCTATGATTTCTGTTCCCTCTGGGATAGCGTAAGTTTCTTCCTTGCTGAGACATTCTACGAGAGTCTTTCCATCAGCAGTGAAGATTGAGCCATCCTTATATACATAATGATCATTTCCTTCAAATGTCACATTAGCATTTCCAGGCAATGAAGCAGGTCCTATATAAGTTACTGAAGTCGGAACTGTTATATCTGCTATATTGCTTGTCTGATAAAATGCATAATTATCTATATTTTCAAGTCCTTCAGGAAGATTAATGGCTCCAAGTTCATCGATATAGCTAAATGCACCCTCGCCAATCTTCTTAAGAGTAGAAGGAAGTGTAATCTGCTCCAGATGAGTAAGAGTGAATGCGTCTGAGCCTATCGCTACAACGCCTTCTGGAATAGTAACATTCTTAAGTTCTGTATTCCTAAAACTGTCCTCACCAAGAACCGTTACTGGTTTATCTAAGATAGTAGCTGGAATCTCAAGCTCTGAATCTCCACCAGTATATGAATCTATCACGGCGTGATCATTATACACGGTAGCTTCTATCGTTCCACTTGGAGTAGGAACTGTAGTTTTGGTTCTAGGATTTCTTGTGAAATCAACTATATTCGTAGCGTACTCATTTCCCTTTACGTCAGTAATAACAATCTGACATACAAACTCCTCGTCCATCTCAGAAAGATGCTTGCGAGCAAAATGGAAATCATCATTAAGTGTAGAATACGTTAGATAAAATGAACCATCACGGTCCCACTCTGTAAAAGGAGTCATCTCCCCATCAGCATCTTTAACAGGTAGATATGTTGGCGCATAATAGCCCATATATCCCCAGCCCTCTGGACTGACATCATTTTTACCTATCATTTCTGAATCACTCATTGAGTCAAAGCTGATTATCTCTGGCTCATGGTCATCCTTTACCGCAACATTACAAACTACTGATTCATAAGTTGTCTCAGGGAAGTCCAGGATAGAGCTGATAAGCATTTGTCCATTTGAACGATAGACCTCAACTTCTCCGAAGTTTACATCCACCTGCTTAAATGGCCAGATTGATTCCTCGCCGCCACTAACTGCTACGAATACTTCAGGATCATAAGGCACCTGCAGTACGCCATTGCTGTCAGGCTTCATTTCTACATTTGTAAGAACTGGCACATACGCATCGTCATACTGAGAACCCTGATTCTTATAGAAAATGTTATAAGAAGCTGAAACCATATGAAGCATTTGCTCTTTTGAAAGCTTAACGCTTAGAGAGCTTTCGGAATAAATGAAATTATCACCCTCGTTAGCTGTCTGAGGAGCCTCTGTTGTTTCTTCAACTGGCGCCTCTGTCTGTGCCTCGGTTGAAGCTTCTGTCTGTTCTTCTGTTGGCGCCTCAGTTGCAATTTCTGTTGTTGGCTTCTGTGGACGCCTCAGTTGGCTGCTCGGTAGGCTGCTCTGTTGAAGCTTCAGTAGATTCCTCAAGCTCTGTATAGAAGGAAGCTACATCTTCACCATCACTTTCCCAAGCAGTAGCAAATGCCTTAACAAATGTAGTGTAATTATCAGCAACTGATATCTGATCAATAGCAGTTGATCCGTAATACTGATAGAACATCTGACTGTCATATGGGAAATATATACATACACCAGAGGTTCCAGATATATTGGAACCCTGTTTTATTATAAAGTCATCTACCGCTGAGTTAAGCTTCTCAGCTGATTCAGCATACATACCACCAAACTCATTTGCAACAGAACCCAGGTCTATCTGATCGATAGCATCCTGCTTAGAACCGTAAGCTGTAGAGCCACAGTTGATTGTGGCACTTCTTGCCTGAACTATACTACTATATTCGCTGTTGCCCAGTCCTTCGTACATATCGCCGAAGATATCATTTACAGCAGCATTAACTGATTTTACCTTAGATAGATCCATACAAGACAGTGTATACATAGGATTCTTCATCAAACTTGCGTACTGATCATAGAATGATGTGAAGTCATCTATGATATTTCTTGTTATAGCCTTTGGATCACTTGTTTCATTATATGTATCAAGGAAGCTATAATTCCAACCCATTCCAGGCTCAACTTCCTGAGAAGCAACCATGTAGTCTGCATAATCAGAGAAGAGGTCAGCAAACTCTATAGACGCCATAAGGCAGGCATCAAAGCCTACGAAATCGAGCTTTTTCTTCTTACCAAAATCTGATGCTGACATAGCTGCTTCAAGCTCAGCATAGGTCATAGTATCATTTTTATGAAGCTCATCGACTCCGTATCCATATACAGGACCTGAACCATGATCCCAGAAAATGAGTGAATAATGATTTGCTTTGTAATTCTTTGTACAGAAGTCAAGGAAGCCCAGAAGAGTACCAGCCTCACCCATGTTAGCTATATCAGAGGTCTCACCATCAAGGTAGTAGCCCTTATTACCCTCAACTCTAACTACATAGTTCTTATCACTAGATACATCGAACTGCCACTGGCTCGCACCACCAGTAAATATAACTACATTAGTCTTGCTTGTATCTACGCCACTGCCGATCATCTCAGATAGATCCAGTGATGCCGCACCAGCCTCACTCTCAAGGTTAGAGCCTATCATGTAGATCATTATTGTGTTCTCGCTAGCTACATTCCTAAGACTATCATTCTTCTTAATCTCAATAGGTGTAACATCTACTCCCGAGAAGATATTATCTGCATTTGTATTATCAAGAGATGTATCCCCTCTTGATCCGTCTCCCGGAGTCGCATCCTCATCACTGAACATAGAATGTGATGAACTGCCTGTACTATCTGCTTTCTTCTTAAGGACGATAAGAATAGCCGTGCCCATCAGAAGTAGCATTAAAGCAACTACTATAATTATAACGACTAGACTTCTTTTACTTCTTTTTTCCTTCATTTACGCACCCTTCTATAAAACAAATATCTCAAAAAATATATGTTAAATGCATCATTCCCCGAGGTGCTGAATAAGACTGATCAGTTCATCCGCACTCTCTATCTCGCATACTTTTTTCCTAAGTTTTGCACTATTATATATTCCCTCGGTATACCATGCAATATGCTTTCGCATTTCTCTCACGCCGATATACTCGCCCTTTTCCTGAAGCATAAGATCTATATGCCTCAGCATCATATCTCTTATCTCATCCAGTTCAGGTCTTGGAGGTATCTGGTCCAGCCCCTTTTCTAGGCCAGCCTTTATCTCCCTGAACACCCAAGGATTTCCCTTTGCAGCTCTAGCTACCATAAATGAATCGCATCCCGTCTCTTCCTTCATACGAAGAACATCCTCCGCGGTGCATATATCTCCATTTCCTATAACAGGTATACTAACTCTTTCTTTAACTGCCCTTATGATAGACCAGTCAGCCTTACCTGCATAATACTGTTCACGAGTTCTGGCATGTACTGCTACTGCCGCTGCGCCACCTCTTTCAGCTGCTTCAGCTATGTCTGGTGCATTTTTCGTGTCGGCTGTAAAACCTGCTCGTATCTTAACAGTAACAGGAACATTTACAGCTTTCACTATAGCACTCACTATAGCTTCAACTAGTTCAGGACTTTTCATCAGCGCTGAACCCTCACCGTTATTAACGATCTTAGGAACAGGGCAGCCCATATTTATATCTATGAAGTCAAAATCCTTAGGGGCTATCTTAGACCTACTACCTCTTTTAGTGTCATTTGACAAGCTATCTGTTGTTTCTTTCCACACACCAAGTATCTTGGCCGCTTCCAAAGCCATAATCTCTGGATCACTACCAAAAAGCTGGAGTCCCACAGGCTTCTCTCGCTCGTCTGTCTCCAGCAAAATATCAGTCTTCGGACTGCCATAATAGAGGCCTTTCGCTGATACCATCTCGGTAACCATTATATCTGCACCTTGTTCTTTACATAGAATACGAAAAGGCAGGTCTGTTACACCTGCCATTGGACCAAGAATTATTCTGTTATCAAAAAATAATCGTTCCATTATTCATTCGTACTACTGCTTATCATATATGATTCTAAGTCCGTGAAGGGTAAGTTCCGGATCATATATGTCGATAGCGTTAGTCGCTTCAGATATCATCTTTCCGAGACCGCCAGTAGCAACTACCTTTATATCAGATAGTCCCGACTCCTTCTTTATGCCATTTATTATATATTCCGTCTGACCTATGTAGCCATAGTAGATACCGGCCTGCATGCTGGATACCGTATCTTTACCAAGGATTGTATCCACCTTCTGAATCTCAACTTCAGGCAGCTTAGCAGTACCTGTCCACAGCGCGTTAGCCGCAAGTCTGATACCAGGAGAAGTAACTCCAGCTGCAAATGTACCATCAGCCAGTACGAGGTCATGCGTAGTTGCAGTTCCAAAATCCACTACGATTACTGGACCGCCATAGAGCTCATAAGCCGCTACCGCATCTACCAGTCTGTCAGCTCCGAGTTCCTTAGGATTAGGAATGGCCAGTCTAATGCCTGACTTGATTCCAGGAGCAACAATAAGCGGATTTACATCGAAATACTTTATGATTCCGCTAGTAAGGGAATGCATTATATTTGGAACAACAGATGAAATGATAACTGCATTTATCTTCGCATCTTCTATTCCATTTACCAGAAGCAGTTGCCTCAGGAATACACCGTATTCATCTGAAGTACGTGAGGTCTTGGTTATCATTCGGAACTGCTTAACCAGCTTGTCCTTATCAAAAAGACCTATGGTAATATTTGTATTTCCAACGTCAATCGCAAATAGCATATCTATCCCCTTCACTAATTAGTTCTAAACTTCTCCACCAGGTTTCATCATTATAAGGAGTTCATAATACTCCTCCAGCTGTTCGAAGAGCTCTCGCTTCTCCATCCTGAGCTGATTAACCTTAAGGCCGCTTCCTATCTCATCATACAGAAAATCATTTTCTTTATAATCTGTTGCGATAGAGAGGCCGCCCTCATCGTCGAAATAAAGGTATATCTCACCGCCGATTTCCTCGGTGAATATGACCAACGCTATATGAAGTTCATCCTGAATCTTCTTTGGTAGATTCGCATATTTAGGATTAAAGTAGAACTTCTCGGTATACTTTGAAGCACTACATAGAATCTGTTCTTCGGTCATAAAGTGGACTCCTTTAATTATCTAGTATATTACTTGTTTACTACTTTAATGTAGCTTCGATAACATCTGACATGTCATACATTCCCGCTGGCTTTCCTGCAAGGAACTTAGCAGCGCTAACTGCTCCATTTCCAAAAATGCTACGAGAATATGCTATGTGACGAAGCTCGATAACTTCGTCCTGACCAGCGAAGATTACATCATGAGTTCCTGGGATAGAACCGCCACGTACAGCTGAGATTCCAAGCTCCTTAGCACCTCTCTTCTCTCTTCTGTCACTTCTATCATAGACATATTCGAACTCGCCGCCAGCTGCTTCATTTACAGCATCAGCAAGTGCAAGTGCTGTTCCTGAAGGTGCATCAAGCTTATTGTGATGATGCTGCTCTACTATCTCTACATCGAATCCTGCTGGGCAGAATACTGATGTTGCAGTCTTCAGCATCTTAATTATTGTATTGATACCAAGGCTCATGTTTGCAGACTTCAGAATAGCCACCTTAGTGCTTGCAGTTTTGATATTCTCAAGCTGCTCAGGGCTGAAGCCTGTTGTACATAGAACAACTGGTGTGTTAGTTTTCTCAGCATACTCAAGAAGTCCCTCAAGTACCTTTGGTGATGAGAAGTCGATTATCGCATCAGCTTCAACTGGCACTTCAGATATACTCTTATATACTGGGTAACCAAGTGTTCCATCACCCACAACGTCAACGCCTGCTACTATCTCCGCAGACATATCTTCCTTTACTATGTCAGTGATTACACGGCCCATACGGCCGCTGCAACCACTCATTATAATCTTAGTCATATCTTTATCCTCGAGTTTTCTTGATCTTTATTTCTAATAATATATCTTTAGAACTATTCGTAAAATTGCTTAGAACTGGATGCCGTACTCTCTCATAGCCTTCTCAAGAACTGCTGCATGCTCTGGCTCCATCTCTGTAAGCGGAAGTCTTACTACTCCATTTGTCATGCCAAGTAGCTCTGTTGCCTTCTTAACTGGTATAGGGTTAACCTCACAGAAGAGAGCCTTGCAAAGATCGATAGCCTTAAGCTGAAGCTCAAGCGCTCCCTTTACATCTCCGTCGAAGAACTTCTGGCAGAGATCATGTGTATCGTCAGGTATGATATTTGCTGTAACTGAGATAACACCGATACCACCGAGCGAAAGAAGTGGAAGTATCTGATCATCATTTCCTGAATATATATCGATGCAGCCGTTAGCAAGATGTGCAAGTTCTGCAACCTGTGATATATTTCCAGAAGCTTCCTTGATAGCTACTACATTTTCAATCTCCTTAGCCATCTTTACAGCTGTTGCTGGAAGGATGTTGCAACCTGTTCTACTTGGAACATTGTAAACAATAATTGGTGTATGAACGGCCTCTGAAACCTTCTCATAGTGCTTGAAGAGTCCGCCCTGTGTGCACTTATTATAGTATGGTGTAACCATAAGAAGTCCATCAACACCGCACTTCTCTGCTTCCTGAGAAAGCTCGATTGCTGTAGCTGTATCATTTGAACCTGTACCAGCTATAACTGGAATACGTCCATTAGCCTGCTCTGCTGTAACCGCGATGCACTCAAGGTGCTCTTCAACTGTCATAGTTGCTGACTCACCTGAAGTTCCGCATACTACGATAGCATCTGTCTTATGCTCTACATGATACTCAACAAGCTTTCTAAGCTGTTCATAATCTACCTCACCACTCTTCTTAAATGGTGTAACTATTGCTACTCCTGATCCCTTAAAAATTGACATTACCTTGTCCTCCTTTAATTATAAACTCTTCCCGGCCCGATTCTTTATCACATGATGAATGCATGTTTATTACATTTCTTTATTGCATAAAAAATGGACCGAATGTCGGAGTTCGGTCCATCAGATAATCATTTCAAATACTTTAGATATCTTATTAACCGTAGCACTCCATCCTGCATGCAAGATGACAGTCCTTAGACTCTTAATCTAAGACCCAGATCATATAGCTTCTGGTACTATATGTCTTCGGCGAATCTTCCTTTCTCATATCCTCATCTGAGCCAGCCTCATCAGATATGATACTGATAATCTTCGCATCCTCTACATTCCATCACATAGTAACATCATATACTAACTATGTCAATGAAGTTTTTAAAAATGAGTCACCAGTTACCTCCGACGTAGAAAGTGACTCAAAAATGAGTCACTTCTACGTCGGAGGTGCTAGGTGACTCATTTTAATCTTCGTTATAGGAATAGCATGTCGGCCTTCTGAATTCGCTGGCGCAGGAACTCGTATGCAACGATGGTTGCTGAGGCGCCTGCATTTAGGCTCTCTAGTTCACCTACCATCGGGATTCTAAGAAGTTTATCTGCCTCTGCAGTAATCTCATCAGATAGCCCTTGTCCCTCATTTCCGATCATGAAGGCGGATGGACCAGTAAAGTCCATATCATAGAGCGACTTTCCTTCGAGATGCATAGCATAAACCGTAATGCCCTCTTCCTTAAGTTTTCTTATATCACCCAGCAAGTCATAGGTTATAGCTATCTTCTTTCTGAAGATTGCCCCCATGGTTGCACGGACTACTTTTGGACTATATATATCTACGGAGTCGTAGCTTACAAGGATTCCTGTAGCTCCTGCGCCCTCTGCAGATCGAATGATGGTACCCATATTTCCAGGATCCTGCAGTCTCTCAGCTATGATTATCATAGGAGGAGTATCAGTCTTCTTCAGAAGGTCTGCGAGTGTATAAGTATGTATATTTACCAGTGCCGCAATCCCCTGAGGCTTCTCAGTATTTGTGATCTTTCTCAGAACCTCTCTAGAAACTATGAAACATTTTCCATTATCAACTGCGTATGATACAACTCTGAAGAGCTTCTTATCCTGATCTACATCCCTGTCATAAAACTCCTGAGTCACAAATATCTGATCTATATCCTTAAGAGGAATCTCACGGGTCATACGAGGTCCCTCAACCAGATACTTTCCGGAGTATTTGCGCTCCTTAGGGCTGCTCATAATCTTGGTAACTCTTTTAACTCTTTCATTCTTTACAGAAGTAATCTTCTCCATATGGTACCCCTTCAATATGAAAATATACTTACTTATTCTTTTGGATTTTTATCCCGCACAAGAACCTTATCCGTTCCATACTCCAGCTTAAGAGCACGCTCCACTCCAGAATCCAGATCAACTGTTGTATAGAGCTTCTTCCACTGACTTTCTTCCATTAACTGAACGAATACTGGAGAATAACCCCTATACCTCTTTAGTATCTCAGTCATGGCCGCTGAATTCTTCGTAAAGTCATCCTTGTTGTCGAAGCACACCCACAGCTCCATATTCTCTGAGCGCTGCTTCTGAACTATCTCATTCATCGAATATATGTCCGATGCTATAAATCTACAACCATCATCCTGAACCTGTGCTCGTCCAGAAATGATAATGCTATTCGACTCTTCTATAAGACCTCTATATTTCTCGTATGTCCTCGAGTATACAACTACTTCAACCACACCGTAGAGATCTTCAACCTGAAGTGTCGCCATATTCTCACCACGTCTTGTGATGATATGCTTCACTTCATCTATAATACCGCCAAGGGTGTACTGCTTTCCGTCTTCAACTTCGGCAATACCTGTATCTTCATCAAGTATAAACTCTGCCGTAGTAACATCCGTCCTCGCGTCCAGTATATCTCTATAATCATCCAGCGGATGACCACTTACATAGAGTCCCAGCATCTGCTTCTCACCACTGAGAAGTATGTCCTTCGAAAACTCAGGAACATTTGGGAAATCTATCGTAAACTGTTCCTGATCGCCATCCTCCATGAAGTCTATTAGCGACATTTGGCCAGTTGCATTCTTCTTTTTCTCGGCGGCGACAGCATTTGATATATCAGGAAATGCAGTCATCATCTGCTTACGATTTGCTCCAAAGGAGTCAAATGCACCTGCCATAATAAAGCTTTCTATGCAGCGCTTATTGGCTTCCTTGCCCGACATACGGCTCATATAGTCACGCATATCCTTGAAAGGACCATTTGCGGCACGTTCGTCCATGATAGCTCTAACGACGCCATCTCCAACAGATCTTATAGCTGACATACCATAACGTATCGCATCGCCTGATACCGTGAAGCGATCCTCACTTTCATTGATATCAGGAGTCAGGATCTTAATGCCCATTCTCTTTACTGCTTCTATATAGAACCTGAGCTTCGGCGCCTTATCTCTTACAGAAGTTAGAAGTGCCGCCATGTAGTCAAGCGGATAGTACTTCTTCAGATATGCCGTCTGATATGTAACTACACAGTAGGCTGCCGCATGGGACTTGTTAAATGCATAACTCGCGAAATCCGTCATTTCATCAAAAATCTTGTTAGCGACATCTTCGCTTATTCCGTTCTTTATACAGCCAGGAACTCCGAGTTCTTCATTTCCATAAACAAAGTACTCACGCTCCTTCTCCATGACGCCAGCCTTCTTCTTAGACATGGCACGTCGAACCTCATCCGACTTACCCATGCTGTAACCAGCCAGCGACATAACTATCTGCATAACCTGCTCCTGGTACACGATACAACCATAGGTATTCTCAAGTATCGGTCTCAGTTCAGGAGTATCATACTGAATCTCGTCCGCGTTATTCTTACCCTTAACATACTGAGGAATGAAATCCATAGGACCTGGTCGATAGAGAGATATTCCCGCTACAACGTCCTCCAGATTCTGCGGTCTCAGTTCCTTCATGAACCGCTGCATTCCCTGGGACTCCAACTGGAATATACCAGCACAGTCACCAGACGATATAAGTTCAAACACAGCAGGATCAGCCATGTTAATGTTATCAATATCTATATCCTCGCCTGTACGCTCCTTAATATTACGAAGCGCCTCGACGATAACCGTCAGGTTTCTAAGACCCAGGAAGTCCATCTTGAGAAGTCCCAACTGTTCCAGAGTGTCCTTCTCAAACTGAGTCTGAATACCACCTTCGCTACCATTTCTGGAAAGTGGTACATATTCAACGATTGGCTCACGGCCGATAACGACGCCCGCCGCATGCTTCGAAGGATGACTTGGCACGCCCTCAAGCTTCACAGCCATATCTATCAGATACTTAACATCTCCGCCCTCATTGTAGAACTGAATGAAGTCCGGACTCTCCTTCAGCGCCTGAGCAAGAGTCATGGAGTTAGCTCCATTTGGAATAGCCTTCGCAATCTTATCCACCTTGGTAGCAGGTATGCGGTCAGTACCCATAACACGCCCTACGCTTCTTATGGCGTTACGCGCGGCAAGGGTTCCAAATGATATAATCTGCACTACTTTTTCTGGACCGTACTTTTCAGATACGTAGCGGATCATTTCCTGTCTACCCTCAGGGGCAAAGTCAATATCTATATCAGGCATGCTGACACGTTCAGGATTCAGGAATCTTTCAAATATAAGTCCATACCTGAACGGATCTATATTTGTAATCTTAAGCGCATAGGACACTATACTTCCGGCAGCAGAACCTCGTCCTGGACCTACTGCGATGCCATGGCTCTTCGCATAATTTACGTAGTCCCATACAATCAGGAAGTAATCTACGAATCCCATATCACGGATGATACCCAACTCATGAGCCATTCTCTTCTCGAGAGTCGGTCTCATATCCTTATACTTATCCTGTGGATATCTCTCCTCTAATCCAGCATGACAAAGATAAGTCAGATACTCCAGCGCATCTTTGTATCCTTCTGGAATATCGTACTTTGGAAGTTTTTGCTCACCGAACACGATCTTAACGTTGCATCTCTCTGCAATCTTATGAGTATTCTCGACTGCTTCAGGTGCAAATGGGAAGAGCGCTCTCATTTCCTCCTCGGATCTAAGATAATACTCTCCAGGCTTATAGATCATCTTTCGATTAGGATCATCCAGCGTCTGCTTAGTCTGCATACATATAAGTATGTCGTGAGCCTCAGAATCCTCCACCCTTACATAGTGAGAATCGTTGGTGCAGACAAGCGGAATACCTGTCTCCTGAGATATTCTATATATATCAGGATTAACCAGAGCATCCTCTGGAAGTCCATGATTCTGCATCTCAAGAAAGTAGTTATTCTCGCCAAAGATATCGCGGTATTCTAGAGCCGCAGTCTTTGCCTCCTCGTATAGCCTTCTCTTAAGGTAAAATGCTACTTCACCCTGCAGACATGCAGAGAGGCATATAATACCTTCGCTATACTTTCTAAGTGTCTCCTTATCAACTCGAGGCTTATAGTAGAAGCCGTCGATAAAACCTATAGAAACAATCTTCGTCAGGTTCTTGTAGCCCGTATCATTTTCGGCCAGAAGAATCAGATGGTAATATCTCTCATCATTGTCGCCAACTTCTCTATCGAAGCGGCTTCCCGGAGATACATAGACCTCACATCCAAGTATCGGTTTAATCCCCTGCTTCTGACACTCTTTATAGAACTCAATAACGCCATACATTACGCCATGATCAGTTATTGCAAGACTATCAAACCCAAGTTCCTTAGCTCTGGAAACCAGATCCGGAATCTTAGCAAAGCCATCCAAAAGGCTGTATACTGTATGCACATGTAAATGAGTAAATGCCATATCTTATCCTTATATCATTTGTTTTGTAGTAACTTAGTAGTGATTTAGTACTAACTACATTATTTAGTAGTATTTTAGTACTAACTATATTAATGTGTGCGACGAATATCGCGCTTTAATCTTCTGTTATACTTTCGAGAAAGCTTCTTCTCCAGTTTATTGGAATACTTCTTCTCCAACCTCTTCTCAAGACGTTTCTTATACTTCTTACGCTTCAGATACTTTCGGTAACCCTTAACATATCGACGTGCATAGTCAAATGCAACATCTTCGCCTTCTTCAGCGAGAATATTAAGAAGCCTCTCCAACTGCTTCTTAGTATATGGATGAAGGATATTCTTGCTCTTGCCATTCATATAATATTCAAGAGCAGATCTATCCGTATAATCCTTGCCGCGATAGACCTTGCTGGCAGCCACGCGGTCGCAGAACATTTCTACTATATAGTTATCAGGCATCTTCATACCTGTAACACTGCCATCTCTCTTATCCAGGTCATAATCCAGCCAGTACTCTAAATGATGCTTATTGCGTCCCTTATGATGAAGCCACGAAGATGTATAACCCTTATCCTCACGTTCAGCTTCATTTGGACTTCTGGTACCCTGATAATACTTAGCTCCAACCGAAAACTCGGTCCACGAATACTTCGACAGATCATGAAGTATCCCCTGCAGGTATAGTCCACATCTAAAGCAGTTTTTACCAACAAGCAGCTTATGCTCATTGATAGTTGAGAGGTGCTTATACCACTTCTTATCTTTTATCTCATTTAATAGTCCAAACATTATGACGAGTACCTTATCCTTTTGTATTTCTATCTTTAAACATACATAGTCATTATACCACCTTAGGACGATTCTTTCATTCACTATTTTATGAATCACAAACTCTTTTTGTATGCTTTCAAGCGACAAAAAAAGGTGGGCCAGGCTAAGCCCGACCCACCCGAGAGAAAGTTTACTATTATATAATAGTATTACTAACTAGGTATTGATTTATACTTGGTAATTACTGACAAGCACCATCAGCGCCAACCCAGTAACCATCAATGTACTGATTTGTAAGCATGTAACCATCACCGCCGAAGTAGTACCAATATCCGTCTATCTTCAGCCAGCAGTTTGTTGGATACCAACCAGTTGTATCTTCATACCACCAACCATAGCCATCTAAATGCCATGATCCTGTTGGCTGATATGTCCAAGTGCCATCAGCTCCTAACCAATATCCGCCTCTCCACTCATTTTCAGCTCTGTATCCTGAGCTATCGAAGTAGTACCACTGACCATCGATCTTCTGCCAGCAGTTTGCTGGATACCAACCAACTTCATCTTCATACCACCATCCGGTGCTGTTTGACTTCCAGCCACCCTTAGGTCCGTATGTCTGACTTCCGTCTGCATTGTACCAAACTCCGTTAACCCATTCGCCGAAGTATGTTGGCTTTGGTGTTGTAACTGACTTATATGTTGCTTCTGC
>CACWGK010000071.1 GCA_902760415.1 uncultured Lachnospiraceae bacterium | reverse complement strand
CACAGGTACCTATATATTTAATTTATACGTTGGTGCAAGCGCGAATGTATCAGATTATGAAATCACTCAGCTCTGGATTAGAGATAAGGAAGGAAATACTAATTCTTATGAGAATTCGGATCTTAGTTCTATTGCTGATAGTGGAAATATCAACTTTTCCATTACCGGTGATAATAGTAACGAGGATCGAATAGCCCCGGTTTTAACAGGCTATGAAATTCTTACTCCGTCTGTATCTCGTCCCGGAGTAATGAAGATAGCACTCGATATTTTTGAAGAAGGCGAAGGAATGTCTGATTTTAGCATGTCTCTTTCATGGACTAAAGCAAGTACTGAACAAAATGGAAGTATTTCAATGGGCCTTGAATATGGCGGGGCAGGTGGAGATATGTGTTCTAATTTTACATTGTCAATAGATCCTTCTAGTATGCAATTTGGTGACAAGACAGGAACTTATATTTTTGATCTTGAGATAGCTGAAAAAGCAAATATTTCGGAATATTCAATAACTGAACTTTGGATTCGAGATAAAGCTGGTAATGAAGTTTCTTATACATTAGGCTCACTAACTTCTTTAGCAACTAATGGAGATAATAAGTTTTCATTAACCGGTGATGCCGGTACAGATGATATCACAGCACCAGTCATTAATAGTTATGAAATATTAAATCCGATAGTAAATCGCCCTGGTGTATTAAAATTTAAACTTAATATTACAGAAGAAGGATCTGGTCTTTCTGACATTGATATATCTTTAAGTTGGACGAAAAATGGAACGCCTCAAAGTGGAAGTATTTCAATGGGCCTTGAATATGGCGGAGCAGGTGGAGATATGTGCTCTAATTTTGATTTCTATAATGATAATAATTATAAAAATTTAGGAGGAAAATCAGGATCGTATATATTTACGCTTCTTATAGGTGAAAAAGCAGATATTTCTACTTATTCTATAGATAGAATATGGATTCGTGATAAATTCGGAAATACAAGTGAAATTGCCAATAATAGTGAAGAAGATAATCAAATGATTTCTTATTCAGTAACGGGTAGTAATACTTTTGCTTTACAGGATGAGTTCAATTATAGTTTTACTACAGGCACGAACAATCCAAATTTACCACAAAGACTTATTGATATGCCAATTGGAAGTGCTGCAAAAGTAGAGATAACCGGAGATAATATATTAAGAAAAGAATGCCTTGATGCTATAAAAGGAACTGATAAAACCATTGTTGCATATTCAAATAGCATTCAATGGATTATACGTGGAAATCAATTAACGGGTGAAACTAAAGATCTTCGTTTGGATGTAATGGTTTCTGCATTAAAAGCGGGAGATTATATTGCGGATGCTGGATCGACAGATACTTCTTATACGGTTTCTGATGATGCCGTAAAATTGGATTTTTATTCTAATGGTGTATTACCGGGTAAAATCCAGGTGCGTTTCAAATCTGATACACTATATGATAAGGGCGTTTCAGGAAGTGTACTTTCGTTATATTACTTTGATGGTAGCAATTTGAACTTTGAAAATAAAGATTTTGATTTAATTTTTGATGGAACAGATAAATGGTGTTATGTAAATATTACTCATAATTCTACATTTGTCGTTTCGGCATCGTCCAGTTTTGGATTATCATCTAAGGAAAATAATGGAGCTACCTCGACAAATAATACTGGTAGTGGCTCAAATCTTAATAATGGTTCCGGAAATACAAATGGTTCAGGAACAGCGGCTTCTTCGGGGGCAGCATCTGGAGAAGCAACGAGTGGAGTTACTTATTCATCTGAATGGGTAAATGGAAAGTGGTACAACGCAGATGGTAGTCAGACCTACGAACCAACAATTAGTTGGAAGAGTAACAGTGTTGGTTGGTGGCTTGAAGATACATCAGGTTGGTACCCATACAGTCAGTGGCAGAAGGTTGATGGCTACTGGTACTATTTCAATGCAGATGGATATATGGCATCAAGTGAATGGAGAGATGGATACTACCTAAGTGGTAGCGGAGCTCTTGAATACGAACCAACAGCGTCTTGGTACAAGGATAGTAAAGGTTGGTATTTCATGGATTCATCAGGTTGGTACCCATACGGTCAGTGGCAGAAGATTAACGGTAGTTGGTACTACTTTGATGGAAGTGGATACATGGTAACAAGTAGATATATCGATGGTTACTGGATAGGTGCAGATGGAGTCTGTAACTAAGTAAACTCTTAATACTTTATATTTTGATAAGCGATTCATTTGCGGATGAATCGCTTATTTTTTGTGCATTATTCTGATGATTCTCTTCTTGTATGTCTCTATATTACATAGTAAAATACCTAATAGTTTTTATATTTTATTATATAGATATTATTCATGTTCGAAGGAGATGTTCGTATGAAAAGAATCATAAGTTTTGCAGTTGCAATTGCACTCTGTCTTTCGCTTCTTTATGTGCCTAAGATCGATTCTAAGGCTGCGTCGATTGAGGTGAACTTTGCAAAACTACTTCAGGAGTCGTTATACTTCTACGATGCTAATATGTGTGGACAGGATGTTAGCGCTCGTTCTGCATTTTCTTGGAGAGGGAACTGTCATGCGGCAGATCAAAATGTAACTGTAAATGGTAGAACTGTAAATGTTAGCGGAGGCTTCCATGATGCTGGTGATCATTTGAAGTATGGTCTTACAGAAGCATATTCTGCAACTGTTCTTGGAATAGCTTATATGGAATATGGTCAGGCTTTTACTGATACTTATAGTGATGCACATTTTAGAACTATAATGAATCACTTTACTGAATATTTTGAGAGATGTACTGTTCTAAATGATGATGGTTCTGTAAATGCATTTGTGTATATGGTTTCAAATGGTCCAGAAGATCATAGTAGATGGTCTGCTCCTGAATCACAGAATGAACCTCGTTCTATATACTATACTTCTGATTCAAATACAGCTACTGATGTGGTTAGTGAGACTGCTGCAGCGCTAGCTCTTCAGTATCTTAACTTTGGAGATGCGACAGCTCTAGATTATTCAAAGAAGCTCTTTAATTATGCATTAACTCATAGTGCTTCCTGTGCTAAGGAAGGTCTAGAGGATAATAGTACAGGTGGTTATCTCTATGATTCTAAGTCTTGGGGAGATGATTATGCTCTGGCAGCAGCGCTTCTTTACAAGGCTACTGGAGATGCAACTTATATAAATGAGTTTAATAACACTAAGAGCGGTGCATATTCTAACAGTGGTTATAATGTATGGTCATGGTTTTCATGGGATAATGTGAGTGCGTTAGCAGAGTATTATGGCTCTGGCGATGCTGATGCTTTATATAACTGTGCTAATAATATGTATGGCGGAATGGATAGAAGCGGTGGTTATGGATGCCTTCTTCAGTGGGGAAGTGCAAGATATAACTGCAATACTCAGTTCCTTGGTCTTCTTTCTGATAAAGCAAAGGGACAGTCTGAGTGGGCTAACTGGTCTACAAATCAGATGAAGTATATACTTGGAGATAATCCACAGAATCAATGTTATGTAGTTGGATATAATTCTTACTCTGCAAAGTATCCTCATCATAGAGCTGCATCAGCTTCAGGAGATGCAAATCAGTATTCAGATAGTAAGCATACTCTTCTAGGTGCTCTGGTTGGAGGACCTAAGAATTCAAATGGTGATTATACAGATAGTCAGGGTGATTATCAGTGTAACGAAGTGGCGCTCGATTATAATGCTGGACTTGTTGCGGCATCTGCAGCATTATATATGATTCATAGAAATGATGGTGTATCAACAAATACTCTTATGTCAGCTGCTGATATAGATGCTGCAGGATGTGAGATGAGATTCACTTATAATACTTCGGGTGGTACATCTGAAGGAAACTCAGGTCATTCGGGAGGTACTGCTAATACATCTGGCGGTGGAAATGGCAGCTCGACCGGTGGTTCTGGAAGCTCATCAAGTGGTTCTGGATATAATGGTGGTTCCGGAAGCTCATCAGGCGGCACTGGATATAATGGTGGCTCAGGTTCGTCAGCTGGTGGTTCAGGCTCTGGCTCATCATCAGGTGTTCCGGATAATGAATGGATTAATGGTCAGTGGTATGGCTCAAATGGTGATACTTCATATACACCACAGGGTTCATGGCATACAAATGGCTCTGGTTGGTGGTATCAGGATTCTTCAGGCTGGTACCCTTGGAGTCAGTGGGCAAAGATAGATGGTAAATGGTATTATTTCGATTACTATGGCTATATGGTATCTTCTGCTTGGCAGGATGGATACTGGCTCAGTGGAAGTGGTGCCTGGGAATATGACGGCGTAGGAAGCTGGGGCTCAACTTCAAAAGGCTGGTGGTTTGGTGATTCCACTGGCTGGTACGCAAAGAACTCATGGCAGAAGATTAATGGCAAATGGTATCATTTCAACGGCTCAGGTTATATGGAGACTAACAAGAAGATAGACGGATACTGGGTTGGAGCAGATGGTGTCTGTCAGTAAAGGATAAACAATAGGTTAAATGAATAAAATATTTTTCAGCGATATAGATGGGACATTATTAACAAGCGATAAGAAGGTTACACCTAAGACTAGAGAGGCACTTTCAAACTTCGTAGAGGCAGGTAATTCATTTGCAATATGCACTGGACGAGATATCACCAGTTCGCTAAGTGTATATAGAAGTCTCGGACTCGATATTAAAGGCGCTTATGTTGTGGCTTATAATGGAGGCCTTATCTACGATATAGATAATAGCAAAGTAATATATAGAGAAGGAATCCCAATCGATAGGGTTCGTGAACTTCTTGATATGGCAAAAGAATATGGAGTGCATGTTCATACATATAATGATAACTTCATACTAACGGAAAGCTATAATGAATGTGTTGAATATTATAGAAGAGTAATAAAGACACCGCTTATTCTAGCTGACGATATTATGCCATTTGTAGACGTGCCTCCGTGCAAGATAATATGTATAGAACTACACGATCATGAGAAGCAGGATAGATTTAGACGCGCAGTGCTAGATAAATATTCCGACATGCTCGATTCAATGTATTCAAATGATTACTACCTTGAGCTGATTCCCCGTAAATCTGGCAAAGGAAATGCACTTATTTGGCTCCGAGATTATCACGGCATAAATCCAGAGAATGTTATCGCTGCGGGGGATGGTGAAAATGATATGTCCATGATCCAAGCGGCGGGAGTCGGAGTCGCAATGCTAAATGCACCCGACAATGTAAAGGCAGTCGCAGATATAATTACCGAAACAGACAACAATCACGACGGCCTAGCCCCAATCCTTTCCAAAATGAGTCACTAGTTACGTCCGACGTGAGGGTGACTCAAAAATGAGTCACCTCCACGTCGGACGTAAAAGTGACTCATTTAAGAAAAGTGTTTGACATTAGATTATCGAAGTGATATTATATCACGGTATGCCGCATAACCAGGTTGAAAGTGCGCCCATTTTCGGGAGCCACCGATGTTAGCGAGATTTATAAGTTAGGAGGAAGAACTTATGTACGCTGTAATTGCAACAGGCGGAAAGCAGTACAAGGTAGCTGAAGGAGATATCCTTAGAGTTGAGAAGCTCGGCGCAGAGGATGGTGCTACAGTTACATTTGATGATGTTGTACTTGTAAGCACAGACAAGGATATCCTTGTTGGTGATAAGGCAGCAAAGGCAAGTGTTAAGGCTACTGTTCTTAGAACTGCTAAGGCTAAGAAGGTGACAGTTTATAAGTATAAGCCAAAGAAGGGTCACCACAAGAAGAATGGTCATAGACAGCCATTTACAGAAGTAAAGATTGATTCTATCAATGCATAACTCGAAATCTTATTGAGGATTTGATATGATTAAAGCAATTTTCTACTCTAGGGATAATAAAGTCTTTGGTTTTAAAATCAAAGGTCATGCTGAGTATGGCTGCTGTGGCAAAGATGTTGTATGCGCAGGAGTTTCAGCGCTTGTGATTAACACAGTTAACTCCATAGAGAGTTTTACAGAAGACTGTGCAGTCACAGAAGAATGTCAAGATGGTCTTGTTAGATTCAAGATTGTCGGAAATGTTAGCCCCCAGAGTAAACTGTTACTTAAGTCTCTTCGATTAGGACTATGTTCTATATATGAAGAGTACGGAGATAAGTATATCCAGATATATTTTAGGGAGGTAAGTCATGTTTAAGATGAATTTACAGCTCTTCGCTCATAAGAAGGGAATGGGTTCTACTAAGAACGGTAGAGATTCAGCTTCTAAGAGACTTGGAGCTAAGCGTGCTGATGGTCAGTTTGTTCTGGCCGGAAATGTACTCTATACACAGCGTGGTACAAAGATCCATCCAGGACTTAATGTTGGACGTGGCGGAGATGATACTCTGTTCGCATTAACAGATGGAATTGTTAGATACGAAAGACTTGGAAGAGATAGAAAGCAGGTTTCTATCTATCCAGTAGCTGAGTAATAAGTATCGTGATTTATGGAGCTTTGTGTTAATATCACAAAGCTCTTTTTTTGCATAAATGATAAAAAATTATTTATGCACCTTAAGTAGGGAGAATTATTATGGCAAATATGTTTGCGGATAGAGCGAAGATATATGTAAAATCAGGCAAGGGTGGAGATGGACATGTTTCCTTCCGTCGTGAGCTTTATGTTCCAAATGGAGGACCGGACGGCGGCGATGGTGGAAAAGGTGGCGATGTAATATTCGTTATAGATAAAGGTCTTAATACACTGACTGATTTTAAAAATATAAGAAAATATAAGGCTGGCGACGGCGAAGAGGGTGGCAAGAAGAGATGTCACGGTAAGAATGGTAATGATGTGGTAATCAAAGTCCCTCCTGGAACTGTTATCAAAGATTTTGAAACGGGCAAGGTTATCGTAGATATGGCTGATAGAGAAGAGCCATTTACACTTCTTACTGGTGGACGCGGTGGCAAGGGTAATATGCACTATGCTACAAGTACTATGCAGGCTCCTCGCTATGCTCAGCCAGGTGAACCGGCTATAGAGAAGACTCTTACTCTTGAGCTTAAAATGATAGCTGACGTAGGTCTGGTTGGATTCCCAAGTGTAGGAAAATCAACTATACTTTCTAAGGTATCAAATGCAAAGCCTAAAATCGCTGATTATCATTTTACAACTCTAGTTCCAAATCTTGGAGTTGTTGGTCTTGGCGAAGGAAGAGGCTTTGTTATGGCTGATATTCCTGGTATTATCGAAGGTGCAGCTGAAGGAGTAGGTCTTGGTCTTGATTTCCTTAGACATATAGAGAGAACAAGGGTAATACTTCACGTTGTTGATGCTGCTTCTGTAGAGGGTCGTGATCCTATAGCTGATATAGAGGCTATTACAGAAGAACTTCGTAGCTACAGCCCACAGCTCGCTGCAAGACCAACTATTATAGTTGCTAACAAGCTTGATGTATTAACTCCAGAGGATAAAGAGGAAGTTCTTAAGAAACTTAAAGATAGATTCGAGCCTGATGTGCCAGTTCTTCCTATATCGGCTGCAACAGGAGAGGGTATGAGAGATATGCTTGAGAAGGCATACCAGCTTATTCAGACAGCTCCTGATGACGTTATGGAGTTTACTCCAGAGATAACACTTGAGGAATACACAGCTAGAGAAGAGAATCTTCCATATACAGTTGAGAAGTCTGCTGATGAGGAAGGGGTATATATTGTTGAAGGACCTCGTATTGAGAAGATGCTTGGTTATACAAATCTTGAAGATACGAAGGGCTTCAAGTTCTTCCAGGACTTCATGGTTAAGAATGGAATCATAGATGAGCTTAAGAGACTCGGTATTGAAGAGGGCGATACAGTTCGAATCTATGGTTGGGCTTTTGAATATTATGAATAATAGGTTCTTGTTTTAGAAGGAGAATTGAAATGAATACTAAAGAAAGAGCATATCTTAAGGGGCTCGCTCAGAATATTACTCCTGTACTTTCTCTTGGAAAGTCAAGTCTTACTCCTGAGTTTGTTGAAGCAGCAGCTGAAGCACTTAAGGCGAGAGAACTCATTAAGGTAAATGTACTTAAAAACTGTATAGATGATCCTGGAACACTTGCTATAACACTTGGAGAAAGAACTCGTTCAGAGGTTGTACAGGTTATTGGTCGTAAGATAGTTTTATATAAGAGAAATCAAGAAAATATAAAGATTGTATTTCCTGGAGAGAAGATTAAGACGAATAAGAAGTAAACTATAGGTGTATTGTTATGGATAAGAATTCATACTATGATTTGTCTAATACAAATGATATCGCTATATTAGGCGGTTCCTTTAACCCAATTCACATAGGTCATTGTGGAATGGCTGAGTCTGCACATAGAATGCTTGGTATAGATATAGTTCTTATGCCAAACAAGACTACATATTATAAGGAACACAAAGTTTTTGCTCCTGATAAGGATCGTCTGGAAATGCTTCGCCTTGTGGCAGAACATTATACATATATTTACTTTAGTGATATGGAGATTGTACGTGGTGGCGTAACTCATACCATAGACACTATCAGAGAATTTAAGAAATTATCACCTGAGAGAAAGATATATTTTATTATCGGTGGTGATAGTCTTGAGTGGGTAGATAAATGGGTCGATGCAGAGGAACTTCTGGGATCAGTTACATTTCTTACTGCAGTCAGAGGGAAGACTGATAGACATCGAGCATCTGAGATAATAGACAGAATTCAAAGTGAATATCCGAAGTCTCATATTGAGATTCTTGATATGTACGATATTCCTATATCTTCATCTGATATAAGACGTCTTCGAAGTGAAGGAGAGCCTATAGATGGACTTGTTCCAGATTATATCAGAGATTACATATATGAAAATAATTTATATATTGGAGAAGAAGATGAGTAAAGAAGTTATGGAACGCGCTGAGATTGTTAAGAAGCTTGAGTCTAAGCTTAAACCTGGCAGATTTGTACATAGTATAGGAGTTGAATATACAGCGGCAAATCTTGCGTTTTTATACGGCGCTGATGTTGAGAGAGCTAGACTTGCTGGACTTCTTCATGACTGTGCTAAGTATATTCCTACTGATGAGAAGCTGAAGAGAGCTAAGAAGTACGGAATAAAGATATCAAAGTGTGAAAAAGCAAATCCTGATCTTCTTCACGGAAAAATCGGTGCTTACCTTGCGAGAGAAAAGTATGGAGTAGAAGATGAAGAGATACTTTCAGCTATCTCTTATCATACTACAGGACGTCCGGGAATGACACTTCTGGAGAAGATAATCTTTGTGGCAGATTATATAGAGCCTAATCGTCGTATCATAAGGGAACTCCCTGAGATTCGTCGTGAGGCATATACAGATCTTGATAAATGCGTCATTCATATACTTAAAAATACACTTGAGTATCTTGAGACACTGAATGCTGCTATAGATGATTTGACTAAGGAAACTTATGATTATTATGTTGCTAATAAGTGATTATTCAAGTTTTAATATAGATTAGTTTTACTTTGTTTTGGAGGATTTATGAGTAGAGAGGAAATGATGGTGGAATGTGCAGTAAATGCACTTCAGAATAAAATGGCAAAAGATGTGGTTAGTCTGCATGTGGGTGCTGCAACAATCATTACAGATTATTTTGTTCTTGCCACAGGTTCTAATAAGTCTCAGATGGACGCGATGATAGATGGTGTTCAGGAGGAAATGAAGGAAGCAGGATATGAACTTATGACAAGAGAAGGACAGTCACAAGGTGGTTGGGTTCTTCTTGACTATGGTGATGTCGTAGTTCATATATTCGATTCGGAAATGAGAGAATTCTATGCTCTTGATTCAACCTGGAGAGATGTTGAAAAGAGAACTTGGACAGACTAATAGTGTATATTATTTGTGCTTTTAAAAACTTAAGATTAATAGTATAATATACAGTTGTTTATTTTTGGGGAGGCCCTGCTGTATGTTTAGAGCAGTCAATGATTATATGGCTAAACTTAATATAGTTACAGATGATGCCGTAAGGGATAAGGTTCAGGATTTCCTGGATAAGTCCTCCAAGGTAGATAACTTCTCCATAAATGTAAATTATAATCGTTATATAGTTGATATAAGAATGAGTAAGTATTCTGTATCAGCATCGGATAAGCTCTTTCGTAAGTTTATCGAAGCAACTGCTTATCCTTATTCTCACATTTCTGTCAGATATAATGAAGATAAGAGAGTGAGATATAGATATGTAACCTGTCAGGAGAATAAAGACGGTGTCTACATGGATGTTATAATCTCCTGATAACAGAAAATAAAGAGGAATAAATATGAGAGAAACATTACTTTCAACTCCGGAAGGCGTAAGAGATATTTATGGAAATGAGTGCGAGAAGAAGCATATCATTATAGAGAGAATCGAAAATGTCCTTCATCTCTATGGCAACAAGGATATTGAAACACCTACCTTCGAATATTTTGGAATATTCAATGCTGATAAGGGTTCAGCTCCATCAAATGAAATGTATAAGTTCTTCGATAGAAACAACAATACACTTGTTCTTCGTCCGGACTTTACACCAAGTATTGCAAGATGTGTTGCTAAGTATTTTCCTGATGAAGAACTTCCAATTCGTCTTTGCTACAAGGGTAATACATTTGCATCCACAGAGCAGCATAAAGGTAAGCTTGCTGAAGTCACTCAGCTTGGAAGCGAGCTGATTAACGATGATAGTTCTGCTGCTGATGCAGAAACAATCGCTTGTGTGATCGACTGCATTAAGGCAACAGGTCTTACTGATTTCCAGATTGAGATTGGTGAGGTTGATTACTTCAAGGGCATTATCGAAGATGCGAGTCTTGATGAGAAGACTGAGAATAAGATCCGTGATTATATTCAGATCAAGAACTTCTTTGGTCTTTCAGAATATATCTCAGAATTAGATATGCCTGAAGATATAAAGAAGAATCTGAATAGTCTGTCATCTATGTTTGGTGGTCTTGAGTGTCTTGAAAATGCTGAGAAGATCACAAAGAGTGAGAGAGCTCTTGAAGCTATTGATCGACTTCGTAAGGTATATAAGGCTCTTTCATATTATGAGTATCAGAACTATATCAGCTTTGATCTATCTATGATAAATGGATATGATTATTATACTGGTATTGTCTTTAGCGGATATACATATGGAACTGGTAATCCTATCGTAAGAGGTGGAAGATATAATAATCTTCTTTCTCAGTTTGGTAAAGATGCTCCATCTATTGGTTTTTCTATATATGTTGATGATCTTATGAATACTCTATCTAGACAGAAGATTGCTGTTAAGAATGATGTTAAGGACTGCCTTATTGTGTATACAATAGAACATCAGGAAAGTGCACTTCGTCTTGCAAAGAGACTTCGCGAGCAGGGGGTTATCAGCCAGCTTATTCGTAAGTCAAAGAGACATGAAGATGATGAGTACATGGTTTACTCTGATACATATGATGTTGGTCGTATCTACATCTTACAAGATGAGAAGACTGTTCGTATCATCAGTGCTGACCGTTCCGTTGATGAGGAGCGTTCTATAGAATCACTGGAGTATTAATATAGTGACTTGATTTTGTTAGTCACATTTACGGAGGAAATATGAGATATCTAACATTTGCTCTTGCAAAGGGTCGTCTTGCAAAGGAGACTCTTAAATTGCTTGAGAAGATTGGAATTACTTGTGAAGAAATAAATGATCCTAAGACTCGTAAGCTTATTTTTCAAAATGATGAGCTGGGCGTGAGATTTTTCTTATCTAAGCCAAGCGACGTTCCAACATATGTTGAGTATGGCGTTGCTGATATCGGAGTTGTAGGTAGAGATACGCTT